>NZ_JARWKS010000021.1:0-70419 GCF_029846405.1 Cobetia sp. 29-18-1 | reverse complement strand
TACCCCGTCGGTGGCGATCAGGCACCAACGGCAGGATTTGTGCAGTGTTTCCCTAGATGCCGTAGATGCACTAACGTTAACTTTACCTGCAAGGTAGCTTACAACTCCATGTTTGCGCCCGTATCTAGCCACACAGGCTTTATTAAGTCGTTCAGCAAAGTTTAGTCTCTTCTGAGGGGTGATATCCATTACCAACCTGTTTGTTTGTGTTTTAAAAGCAGTGCTTTTAGATATTTGTATAGATGACTTTTAGATTTTTAAGAGGGGCGGTATAGCTGGTGTGGTTTTTATTTTATTCTTTATGTTATAAACATCTTAGTCTGTTTTGTATCATATTCTAATGGGGGAGTGTAGTTGTTTTCTAAAATATTCTTGCTTTTTCTTCTAGTTAAAGAAAGCCCGTTAGACCTCACAGGCTTTCTTTATCGGCTATCCTGAGCGGTCAGCCCAGATACTTCTCGAACCAGGCAAGAGTTCTGTCCCAGGCGAGCTTGGCGGCCTGTTCGTCATAGCGCGGGGTGGAGTCGTTGTGGAAGCCGTGGTGGGTGTCCGGGTAGATGTAGGCCTCATAGACCTTGTCGTGTTCCTTCAGCGCGGCTTCATAGGCGGGCCAGCCGGCATTGACGCGCTCATCGTGCTCCGCATAGTGCAGCAACAGTGGGGCCTTGATGGTGGCGACTTCCTCGGCGCGCGGCTGGCGGCCATAGAAGGGCACGGCACAGGCAAGCTCCGGATAGGCCACGGCGGCGGCATTGGAGACGCCCCCGCCATAGCAGAAGCCGGTGATGCCGATCTTGCCGGTGGTGCGGTCCTCGCTCATCAGGTAATCAATGGCGGCGAAGAAGTCGTTCATCAGCTTTTCAGGGTCTACCTGTGCCTGCAGCTCCTTGCCCCTGGGGTCATTGCCCGGATAGCCGCCCACCGAGCTCAGTCCATCCGGGGCCAGCGCGATATAGCCGGCCTTGGCCACGCGGCGCGCCACGTCCTCGATATAGGGGTTGAGGCCGCGATTCTCATGCACCACCACCACGCCCGGCAGCGGGCCGCTGGCCTTGGCGGGCTTCACCAGATAGGCGCGCACCTCGCCGTGACCCTCGGGGGACGGGTAGGTGATGTATTCGGCGACGATATCGGGGTCCGTGAACTCGACCTGGGAAGCCAGCGCGTAGTCGGGGCTCAAGCTTGCCAGAATCGAGGTGGCCGTCATGCCCGCAACGGCAAAGGCCGCCGCGCGATCCAGAAACTGGCGGCGAGTGATGTTGCCATGCACATATCCGTCGTACAGCTCCAGCAACTCGGGAGCAAAATCCTTTGCAGTGAGGCGGGCCATGTCAGACTCCTGGGCAAGAGAAGGGACGAGCGAATCTTGAACATAGCAACCCGCCATGACGCTACCAAGTTTTTGCCGGCCTGTTCACCGAGTCTGTCATTTTCCGGGTATGTCATTTGCCGAGCCTGATATTTGCTGACTCGGGTATTTGTCGAAACGTGCGTGAGCCGGACGTGAGCCGGATGTGAGCAGGGCAGGCGTGAGCAGGGCGGGTGTGGGAAGCACTGGTGTGGGAAGGTCTGGCGCCGCCGCCTGCCTGGGTTGAATGGGCGTGAGCCGAGTCGCGCATATCGCCAGTCGCGGCCGTGCGCATTGTGACTGCAGGCGTCAATCATTATCATCTGCGCATGATTCATGCTGATAGCCGAGCTGCCTGGCGGCTCCGGTGGGCCCTGATGCATGGAAGTTCACTTCCTCCTCCTAGTGGCAGACCTTGCTGGTGATTGAAAAAAGTCCGATGTCTCCCCCCGCGCACGCTCAGGCCTCAGCGCCTGAGTCGTCGCCTACGCTCGCCCAGCAATACCGGCGCTTCGCCTGGAAACGTGTGGTGATTCTCGCCGCGCTGGGCCTGGCACTGCTGTTGGCCATCCTTGGCGACATCATGACCGGCCCTGCCGATCTCGCGCTGTCTGATCTGCTGGGCGAACTCATCAATCCCGGTTCGCACGGGCCGATCAATGAAGCCATCGTCTGGCAGATTCGCCTGCCGACGGCGGTGATGGCGGCGCTGGTCGGTGCAGCTCTGGGGCTTGCGGGCGCCGAGATGCAGACCGTGCTCAACAACGCCCTGGCCAGTCCCTTCACGCTGGGCGTGGGCGCCGCGGCGACGCTTGGTGCCTCGCTGGTCATCATCCTGGATGTCGCCTTGCCGGGGCTGCCACCCAGCTACACCATCGCGCTGATGGCCTTCGTGTTCGCGGCGCTGTCGATTCTGGCCATCGATGCCGTGGCCTCGCTATATGGCGCCAGTCGCGAAGTCATCGTGCTGTTCGGCATCGCGCTGGTCTTCGTGCTCAACGCCGTCAATGCGCTGGTGCAGTTCGTGGCCAGTCCCGATGCGCTGCAACAGCTGGTGTTCTGGACCATGGGCAGCCTGTCGGAAGCCTCGTGGGAGCGAGTCGCGATCATCGCCAGCGTCTTGGTCGTCTGCCTGCCCTTCGCCATGCGGCGTGCCTGGGCGCTGACAGCGCTGCGTGCCGGGGAAGACCATGCGCGCAGCTTCGGCGTGCCGGTCACCCGTCTGCGCCGCACGGCGCTGTTGCGCGTCAGCCTGCTGGCGGCAGTGGCGGTGGCCTTTGTCGGCACCATCGGCTTCATCGGTCTGGTCGGGCCGCATATGGCGCGTCTGGCGCTGGGAGAAGACCATCGCTTCTATCTGCCCGGCAGTGCGCTGGCGGGGGCGCTGGTGCTGTCCCTGGCCGCGACGGCCAGTGAGTCGCTGGTGCCCGGACTGGTGCTGCCGGTGGGGATCGTGACCTCGTTGATCGGTATCCCCTGCTTTCTTGCCTTGCTGCTCGGACAGCGCAGGGGGCAGGGATGAGCCATCACGTCTTTGATTCGCAAGCGGCCCTGAAGATCTCGCAGCTGACCACCGGCTATCAGCGGCGCATGATCTTCGATCAACTCGATCTGCCACCGCTGCCGGCGGGCTCACTGGTCGGTGTGCTCGGGCCGAATGCGGTCGGCAAGTCGACCTTCCTCAAGGCGATTGCCGGCATGCGCCCGGCCAAGGGCGACATCCACCTCGGCGAGCTTGCGCTGTCGTCGCTGCACGGGGCGAACCGCATGCGTCATGTCGGCTACCTGCCGCAGACGCTGCCGCAGCCGACCAGTCTGGTCGCCTATGAAGCTGTGGCCAGCGCCTGTCGCGCGGCGCGTGCCGAACTGAGCCGCGAGGCCACGGATTCGCTGGTCGAGCAGGTCTTCGCGCGCCTGTCGCTGCATTCGCTGGCCTTCCGGCGCATGGACACGCTCTCCGGTGGCCAGCGTCAGATGGTCGGTCTCGCCCAGGCGCTGGTGCGTCAGCCACAACTGCTGCTGCTGGATGAGCCGACCAGTGCGCTGGACCTGCGCTGGCAGCTGGCCTTGATCGAAGGCGTACGCGGTGTGGTGCAGGAGCAGCAGGCCATCTGTCTGATCGCGCTGCATGACATCAATCTGGCGCTGCGTTTCTGTGATCAGATCATCCTGTTCGCGCCCTCCGGCCTGCTGGCCACCGGGGCACCGCGGGAGGTGATCACCGCTGAGCATCTGCGCGAGGCCTACGGCATCGAGGCGCGTATCGAGAGCTGTTCGCTGGGCCATCCGGTGGTACTCACCGACCGCGTCGCCGATTCAGCCCACGCCGATATCGGCCATATCTCGCGCGATGTCGGAGCCAGACGATGATGGCGGTGCGCAAGACTGAGCCCAGAAGCGAGCCCCGAAGACTGGCAGGCGCCTGCCTGCTGGCACTCGCCACTGTCTTCGCAGGCGCCTTCACGAGCGCGCCGGGCAACCTTGCCCATGCCGCCGAGCCGGCCGCCAAGGGGCAGACCCAGGCCAGCTTTCCGCGTCAGGTCACGGATCTCGCCGGGCGCGAGGTGACGCTTGAGGCCTCACCGCAGCGCATCTTCCTGGCCCAGCCGCGCCAGCTGTATGCGCTGCTGACGCTATTGGATGCGCCGCTTGAGCGTATCGTCGGCTGGGCCTACCCCCTGGCGGTGTTTGACCCGGCGATGACCGAGCGTCTCGAGACGCGCTGGCCGCAACTTGCCACGCTGCCAGCGCTGAGTCGCGCCTCGACCCCGAGCCTCGAGGGCGAGGCCCTGCTGGCGTTGACGCCGGACCTGGTGCTGTTCGATCTCTCCCAGCGCTCGCGTATCGAAGGCTCGCCGCTGGCGGCGCTGCTGGACGAGGTCGGCACTCCCTACCTGTATGTCGAGTTCAATCACCATCCGCTGCAGGATGCCCCGGTCAGCGTGCGCCTGCTGGGCGAGGTGCTCGGTGTCGAGGCGCGTGCCCGCGAGGTGGATGACACCATCGCGGCGCATCTGGCGCTGATTGACGAACGTCTGGCGACGATAGCCGAACGGCCGCGTGTGCTGATCAACATCGCACCGGGCGTGAAGGTGGATTGCTGTCGTACCAATCTGCACAACGGCGTGGCGGACCTGGTCACGCGGGCCGGTGGGCGCAATCTGGCCGCTGAACTGGCGCCGGTCAGCGGTGCCACCCTTAGCAAGGAGTGGGTGCTGGCACACCCGCCCGAGGCGATTCTCAATACCGGTGGCCAGTGGGCCAAGGGCGATGGCCTGCGTGCCGGCATCGGCATCTCGGGGGAGGATATCCAGCACGATCTTGCGCGCATGGTGCAGACACTGCCCGGCTGGCAGTCACTGGATGCCGTCAAGCAGGGCCGGGTGATGGCGCTGTGGCATGGCTTCCACCAGGGGCCCTATGCCATCGTCGCGCTGGAGGCCATCGCGCGCTGGCTGCACCCGGAGACCTTTGGCGACCTCGACCCCATGGCCACCTTTGCCTACCTGATGAATGACCCGACGCTGTCGCGCAGCAGCGGCCACTTCTGGGGCCAGCTGGCGCTTGAGGCGCCTGCCACGACCCGATGAGCTGATCGGGGCTGATGCCTGCTGGTGCTCGGGGACGGAAGTCGTATTTTCTACTTGAGGCTTTCCTGAAACGATGGGGCGACGTTGTCATCGTCTGATGAAGATATCGGGCCAGCGACGGGAGGCCGCATGTCAGAGCAGGATGACCGCAAGCCCACAGCGATGGTCAGCCCGGTGCGCAGTGCGCAGCTGGTGGCAATCGTCCTGGCGCTGATCGAGCTGTTCCAGGGAGATTGGCAGGGCGCCCTGCTGCTGGGCGGGATAGGTTGGGTGATCGGGCTTTTCAAGCATCCGCGCTGATAGGCGGCGCGAGTGGTACGTCTTTTCCGTGACAGGAAATCAGGGGGTAATGTGGCCAAGACACGCATGGTGACCCAGTTCGGCATGGGCACCTCCATTCGCAGCCAGAACTACACCGAGGCGGCGGCACGTGGCATTCGCGATGCCCTGTGGCACAACTCGCTCAACGTGGCGGACGCCTTCGGCTTCCCCAAGGAGACGATGCTGATCGAGGTCGAGATCGGCGTGCAGCAGCCCGACAAGGTCGACAGTGACGCCCTGCTGGGCATCTTTCCCTACGGTCAGCCCAGTGTGCGCGTGGTCAAGGGCGGGCTGGACGTCGCCAAGCCGGATGGCAGCGGGGTCAGCGTGATCGCCAATGTCGCCATCATCGTGTCATTCGACATGGCGGCCACCGGCGCGGCGGCCGCCGGCGCGGCGCCCACTTCTTCCACGGCCGGGCAGTCGGCAGGAGGTCAGGCATGAGCGAGCAACGCATCATTCTCGAGATGGGCACCGGCAATGACCTCTACGGCATGGACTACACCAAGGCCGCCTGCCGTGCGGTGCATGACGCCCTGCATCATTCCTCCATCGTGATGTTCCAGTCACTCGGCATCGATCACCACCAGATGCGCGTCGAGGTCACCATCGCGGTCCAGGAGCCGGACGCCGTGGATACGGATGTGGTGGCGCGCGAGCTTCCCCGCGGGCGCGCCGAGGTGACGGTGGTGCAGGGCGGTCTCAATGTGCATGACGAGGCCAGTGGCCAGACGCATGTCATCGCCTCGGCCGCCATCGCCGCCATGCTCGATATCGACCACGACGCCTGGCAGCTGTGTCAGTCGTAGGCAATGCGCGAGCGCGCTGACTGAGGTCGTGTCGGCCAACGAAGAAAGCCCCCGTGCGTCAGTGACGCACGGGGGCTTTGCGGTTCAGGTCAGGTGGCGCAGGCGCTGATTACAGCGAGCTGATGCGCAGCACCGGCTTGACGGTCAGGCCTGATTTCGAATCCGCGAAGGCCTGTTCGATGTCATCGAAGTCATACATCTGGATCAGCTTGTCGAAGGGGAAGCGGCCTTCCTTGTAGTAGCCGACCAGACGCGGGATGAAGACGCGCGGCACGGCGTCGCCTTCGATCACGCCGATCATCGACTTGCCTTCCGCCATCAGGTCGTGGTGCACGTCCAGGGTCACATCGTGGGTCAGGCCGACGATGGCAGAGGTGCCCAGCGGACGCAGTACCTGCAGGGAGCTGCGTACCAGCATCGGCACGCCGGTGGTCTCGAGGGAGAATTCGCTGCCGCCATCGGTGATGCGCTTGATCTCGCCGACCAGGTCCTCGGTCTTGCCGTTGACGCTATGGGTCGCGCCCAGCTCATGGGCCAGCTCCAGACGGCTCTCGTGCAGGTCGACCGCGATGATGTTCTTGCAGCCGGCGATCTTGGCCGCCATCACGGCACTCAGGCCCACGGCGCCACAGCCGAACACGACGAGACTGTCACCGAAGCCCGGCTTGAGGCGATTGAGGATGGTGCCGGCGCCAGTCTGGATGCCGCAACCCAGCGGACCCAGCAGGGCGAGATCGACATCGCTGTCGACCTTGACGGCATTGCGCTCGCTGACCACGGCGTGAGTGGCGAAGGACGACTGGCCGAAGAAGGTGGCGACATCATGGCCGTCACAGCTCAGACGCTTGCCGCCATCATCCATCACACCGCCGAAGTTGAGCTCACCGCCACGCTCGCAGACGGTCGGGTGTCCGGTCAGGCAGTGGCTGCAATGGCCACAGTGTGCGAAGGACAGCACCACATGGTCGCCCACTTCCATGTCGCGGACATTGTCACCGATCTGCTCGACCACACCGGCACCTTCATGGCCGAGCACGATCGGATAGGGGGCGATGCCCAGGTCGCGTGCGGCGGCATCGGTATGGCAGACCCCGGTGGCCACGACACGTACCAGAATCTCGTCTCCCTTGGGGGACGCGAGTTCGACGTCCTTGAGGTCGAAGGGCTGGCCTTGGGTGGCGGTGACGGCGGCGCGAATTTTCATGGTGTTGATCCCTTTGATGATCGAGTGATGGCGTTCTTCAGAGGCGTCCCGGGGCGGCGTGCCCTCCGGGACGGTTCTCTTGACTGTTTCAGGGCTGTCGCAAGTCGTTCAGGGCTGTCTAGCCTCGTTCAGGACTGTCTAGCCTCGTTCAGGACTGTCCCAAGTCGCTCAGGGCTGCTGGGTCGTGACATGGGCGATCACGGACATGCCGATGCGTACCTTGTCGAAGTCGGGCTGGTTCGGGTCGAACACGATCTTGACCGGCATGCGCTGGGTGATCTTGGTGAAGTTGCCGGTGGCGTTCTCGCTGGCCACGGCCGAGAAGGCGCTGCTGGAGGCCGGTGCGATGCTGTCGACATGGCCAGTGAAGGTCTTGCCCGGCAGGCTATCCAGCGTCATCTCGACCGGTTGGCCCGGCTCCATCTCGGCCATCTGGGTCTCGAGATAGTTGGCGACGACATAGGCTTCCTTGTGCGGCACGATGGCCAGCAGCGAATCACCCGGTTGCACGTAGGCGCCGACACGCAGTGAGCGCTGGGTAACGATGCCGTCCTTCGGCGCACGAATGACGGTATAGCCGGTGTTCAGTTCCGCCTGCTCGAGCGCTGCACGTGAGCGTTCGACCTCGGCCAGGGCTTCCACGCGCTGGGCTTCAAGGACGCCGATCTGCTTTTCCGCCGAGCGCTGAGCCGCCTGGGCCTGCACGAGATTGGCTTCCCAGATGCCCTGCTGTTCATCGGCCTTTTCCTTGTCCTGCTGGGAGGCGGCGTTGGTCATGCGCAGGCTGCGGTAACGCTTGGCATCATTGCGCGCATAACGCAGCGAGGCCTGGGTGGACTTCACTTCGGCGATGGACTGCTGCACGACGGCGTGCTGACGCTCGATGTTGGCATCCAGGTCACCGACCGCTGCCTGCTGGGCGGCGAGATCGGCCTGGGCGGAGTGCAGGGAGGCCTGGTAATCGCGGTCATCCAGCGTGGCCAGGACCTGGCCTTCCTTGACCACTTCGTTGTCTACCACCAGCACCTTGTCGATCTGGCCCGCGACGCGCGTGGTCACCATCACGCTATCGGCGCGCACATAGGCATTGTTGGTGGCTTCGCGGCCATCGTGGCCCTTCCAGTAGAGGCCCGCGTAGGTCGCGACCAGCAGGAGCGCCAGAACGCTCAACAGTAGGGTGGTACGTGTCTTATTCATGTCGGTGTCGTATCTCGTCGTCTATGTCGAAGAAGGGGGAAGTGGCTGAATCCTGGCTGGCGGGCAGCCGCCGGCTTTGTCTGTGTCTATGCCCCGGAGGGTTGTGCTTGAGGGGGCTGAGGCTGAGAGGGCTGAGCCTGAGGGGGCTGAAACTGAGAGCGCTGTGCTGGCTCTGGTTGAGGTGCCGGTGCCGGCGCCGGTTGTGGCGGATAGGCGCGAATCGGCAGCACCATGACCAGTATCAGCAGCGCCACCACGAAGGGGATGATGGCGAGGTAGGCATCCGCATAGCTCATCACGGAGGCCTGCTCGGAGATGCGCGTGGTGATATCGCTTGCCGCATCGACCTGGATGAGTCCGGCGGGCTGATTGCCCTGCAGGCCGAGTGCCTCGCCCAGGCGGGTGGTGTGCAGGGCTTCACGCGTGACGAGGAAGCTTCCGTAGACCGTGGAGGCCACCACCGTGAACAGGGCGCGCAGCGAGTTGACCATCGCGGTGGCGAACGGCCCTTCCAGCGGGCTGAGTGCCCCGGTGGCATTCATCAGCAGCGGTACCACCACCATCGGCTGGCCCAGGGTGTTGAGCACCTCGATGAGATAGAAGTTGTCGCGATTCCAGTCGCTGGTGAGCTGCGAGCCCAGCAGGCAGCTGATCAGGATCAACACCAGGCCCGTGGCCATCACGTAGCGGCTGTCGACGCTCTTGCGGTTGATCAGTGTCGCCACCAGCGGTGCCAGCAGCAGCTGCGGCAGGGCCATGGTCAACATGACCGGGAACAGCTGCATGGGGCGATAGCCCTGCACTTCCCCCAGGAAGGCGGCGGGAATGGTGCCGGCGGCCAGGGTCAGGAACATGAAGGTACACAGGGTGATGATGCCGAAGGCAAAGTTGCGGCGTGCCAGCAGCTGCAGCTTGTAGAGCGGCATCGGGTGGAACCACTCATGGATCAGGAAGGTCACGAAGACCAGCCCGCCCGTGGTCAGCAGGGCGACGATCAACGGCGAGTTGCCCCAGTCGAGTCGCTCACCCTGGGTCATGCCGGCGACCAGCGCGCACAGGGCGGTGACGCCCAGCAGGGCACCGAGCCAGTCGAACTGCTTGCAGCGTTCCAGCTTGAGCGGGTCCTGCGGCAGGCCCCAGGAGACCAGCGCGGCGGCGAGAAGGCATACCGGCGCGGTTTCCCAGAACACCAGATTCCAGTCGCCCAGGTCGCCATAGAGAGCGGCCAGCGGTGCCGACAGATAAGGGCCGAAGGTGGCCGTCATCGCATAGGCCGACAGGCCATAGAGCTTGCTGTGCCACGGCAGGAAGCGCAGCGCCGACATCATCAGCAGCGGCAGGATGCTGCCGGAGGCCAGCCCCTGGGCAACGCGCAGCCCCGCCATCAGCGGGAAGCTGTCGGCCAGGGGCACCAGCAGCGAGAACAGGGCCAGTGACAGGCAGGCACCGATCGCGAAGCGGCGCAGGCTGAAGGTGACGGCCAGCCAGCCGGCGAGCAGCATCATCGAGACTTCCGCCGCGCTGTAGATCGTGGTCAGCCAGCTGCCCTCATCGTGGGAGAAGCCGAAGTGTCCGACCACATCCGTCAGGACGGTCTGCGTGACACGCTCTCCCACACCGGACATCAGTGATGCGAGCAGAATGCCCACAAGACCGAGTGCGAGTCGTAGATTGAAGGGTTGAGGAGCGGCCACTGTAGAGTTCCCGTTTTGAGGTGAAGCGCTAGACATCTTGGGTGTCTCGTTATGCGGTACACTGTACCACTTGGTGGTTTCGTTAGGCAAGTAGTTAGCTTGTTAAGGAGTTGTGTCTGTGTCCACAAGAGAAGGTAGTGGCGTGCAGGTCGTGGCCAGGGTGGCGGCGATTCTCAAGAGTCTGGAAGGCAGTGAGCAGGGCATGAGCCTGGGGGAGATCGCCGCCAGCAACGATCTGCCGCGCTCGACCGTCAAGCGGTTGGTCGATGCGCTGGCCCAGGAAGACCTGCTGGAAATCCACGGCCATGGCGGGATACGGCTCGGCTCTGCGCTGATGCGGCTGGCGCGCCATAGCCAGCTCGATATCACCACGCATGCCAAGTCGTTTCTGGAGGCGTTGAGCGGCACCACCGAGGAAACGGTGGTGCTCTGCAGTCTGAGCGGCAACGAGCTGCTGATACTGCACTCGGTGTTGTCGCCGCTGCCGCTGCGGGTATCGCCGATGGCCGGCAACTTCCTGTCATTGCATGCGACAGCCAGCGGCAAGGTGCTGCTCTCGCATCTCGAGGATGAGCAGGTGGAGCGCCTGCTGGGCACGGATCTCACGGCCTACACGGACAACACCCTTGCGATGCCGGCACTGTTGACGCAACTGGCCGAGGTGCGTCGCACCGGCATCGGCCATGATGAGGACGAGCATATGCAGGGAGTTGGCGCGATCGGAATCGGCCTGGAAACCAGCCAAGGCCATTACTCCGTGTCCGTGGTCGGCCCCTCGTGGCGCATCAGCGAGCGCAGGGCGGAGATTCAGGCCGCGCTGCAGGCGACCCGTGACGAGATGCTCAAGGCCTTTCGTTCACTCAAGTGAGCGCGTCCCGCCAAGGCGGCAAGATGCCGTGTGCGGCGGTTGATCGAACGGCGAGATAGTGGAAAAAGCGAATAGAAAGGCAGGCACAGCAACGCCGCCCGTCCGAATGGGCGGGCGGCGTGTTTATACGAGGCAGCACTCAGAGACAGAGCTGAGAAACTGAGTTTTGAAAGAGAGTCTAGCAAGAGAGCTCAGAGGCCAGTGCTCGCTCAGGCCTCTCTGGCCGCGATCAGCTGGGCCGCCAGGGTCATCAGCTCCGCGGCGATGAAGTCCGGGGTCGGCACATTCTCGGCGGGCAGCACGGCATTGTGCGGGCGCGTCAGCAGGGCGCCCTGCATGCCGGCAGCCTGGGCACCGATGGTGTCCCACACATGGCAGGCGATCATGCACATGTCGTCCAGTTCGACCTCGAGCTGCTCGGCGACATGCTGATAGGTGGCCGGCGCCGGCTTGAACTGCTTGACGCTGTCGACGCTGAAATGCTGCTCGAAGGCCTTGCTGATACCGGCCTTCTCCAGCGGCGTCGGGGAGGCACCTGCGGGGGAATTGGTCAGCGTCACCAGACGAAAACCGGCCTGCTTGAGGCGCTCAAGCGCCGGGGCGACATCGGGATGGGCCGGCATCTCGGCCATGCGCGACTTGAGCTCATCGATATCGTCATCCGCGAGTCTGACCTGATGGATGTCGGCGACCATCTTGAGGGCGCCCACGCCGAGCGCCCCGAAGGGGGTGTAGCGTTGTGAGAGCGTCATGGTCTGCGAGTACAGCACCAGCTGTGCGAACCATTCACGCAACACGCTTTCATCACCGAACACGCGTGAGAACAGCGGCGAGAGAGTGGTGATGTCGAGCAGTGTCTCGTTGACGTCGAATACCAGTACGTCGGGAAAGGTCGTGTCAGACATGATGACTCCTAGGGTGATATTTCAGACATGCAGTGGGCGCGAAGCGAGGTAGCAGGCCGACGGGTAGCGTCTAGGGGTCAGTGCCAGCGGATCAGCGCCAGGGAATCAGCGCTGGCAAGCCCGCGTCACTTTCTTCATGACGCAAGACTACCCGTTGTTGAGCGATTGCTCAAATCATGGCCGTTGGCAGTGTGATGACGTCGGTCAAAGGTCTGGAATGGCACCGGCAGTCTCAGCGCCAGACGGCGGTCGATATTTTCATGATCAAATGTTGTACAAACATTGAATTTACGCCATATTGCGTCGCAGAAGGGCTGAAAAAACCAAGAAAACAGCAGGGGTAAGGGACAATGAGCAATATCGCTATCTGGATGGGGCTTGGCTTGGCCGTCACCTTTGTGCTGTTGGCGACTGGCGTCTTCGACAGGCTACTGACCCGTATCGAGCAGGATGATTCGGCGCGCAAGATGAAATGATCTGCTGGCGGTGACAGCCGAAGGGATTCACGTAAAACCCACCCTCGAGGGTGGGTTTTTTCATGCCCGTTTGGCGACAGAGCCTGCAGGGCGTGCGCACTTTGCGGTTTCGCGAGTCTGAAGCCGGCTAGTCATCGGTCAGCGAATGTAGTCTTGCGTATCGCTGTGTAATCATGGAGAAGTGATTTGCTATCGGGGTGTTCGTCGCGGTCATGGTGACTGGCGAGTCGCGATGAGATCAACGTGCTGAACACGCCAGCAAGTTACCACTGGTTAACGTTTCGAGAAATGTCGCCCACAGGAGAGAGTTGTACAGATATCACATCATGGATAGTGTGAGTTCAGCGGGTTTTACAGAGTATGAGGGATGTTCACACCCGTAATGGTTACCTGAACGCGTGTGATCATTGCCGTGAATTCAATCAGTGTGGCTCCAGGGAATCGAATCATGGATGAGAAAGCCAACGCCGTTCTGTCCTGCCCGGTATGTAACTGTCTGAGCATGGATTACCAATATCATGAGCGCTCTGACGATTACCTGGTGCACTGTGGTGAGTGTGCCGAGTTCATCGGCACCTGGTCGTTGTTGCAGCGTGAGCTTGCTGTGCAGAAGGCACGGATTGCCTTGCTCAGTCCTGAACTCGCCAGTCAGAGTCTTTACCGTCGTGTGCGCAGCATGCCCGTCATCCACTGAGGCGTGAGCGGGTGGGCTTTTAGTGAGCTCGCCCGACGAAAGTCATCGCGTGTCGCTCTCGAAATTCCTGTCGGGATGTCTCGAGCACAAATGTCAGATACAGCAAGGCCCCGCCATGGCGGGGCCTTGCTGTATCTGACGTCTGCGGCCGTGCTCAGTTCTGGTAGGCACCGGCGGCGTAGGTCATTTCATAGCTGTGGCTATAGACCTCGAGGATGTTGCCGAACGGGTCTTCCATGTAGACCATGCGGAACGGCTTCTCACCCGGGAAGTACTCGCGTACCGGCATGCGCTGCTTGCCGCCGGCGGCGACGATGCGCTCGGCCAGACCTTCGACGTCCGGGTCCTGGACGCAGAAGTGGAAGATGCCGGTCTTCCAGTACTCGAAGTTGTTTTCCGGCGTCTCGTGGTTCGGGAATTCGAAGATCTCGACACCGATACGGTCGCCGGTGGACAGGTGGGCGATGCGAAAGCTGCCCCAGCCCGGACCGAAGACATCGCTGCACATCACGCCGATGGCGGAGTCATCTTCGGTGATGGTGGTCGGCTCCATCACCACGTACCAGCCCAGCACTTCGGTGTAGAACTTGACCGCGGCTTCCACATCACCGACGGACAGGCCGATGTGGGAGAAGGTGCGCGGATACGGTGTGTTATTTTCGTTGCTCATGAGTCACCTCGATATGTGAGTCGTGAAGGAAATGGCTCGGTCACTGCCTGCGTGACGTTGGAAGCCATCTTGGGCGTCATGAGCAATAATGAAAACTACGTAGCTGTTATGATAATGATAAGACTTGCTTATGGCGGTAGAGGTTCATCGTCGCAGGCTTGCTGGGGCTGCCCCTGACGCTGCCATCCTGATTCTGTCCCCTGACTCTGCCCCCTGATTCTTCCAGCCCCCAGGAGCTTGAATGCTGCAACCCCAATGGCTACGCACCTTTCGCACCCTGGTGAGTGTCGGCAACTTCACGCGTACCGCGGAGCGGCTCGATCTGACCCAGGCCGCCGTCAGTCAGCATGTGCGCCAGCTGGAAACCCGACTTGGCACGCTGTTGATTCGTCATCCGCGCAAGATCGAGCTGACGCCGGCCGGCCATGCACTGCTGGATTTCGCGCGTGAGATGGAAACCGCCGAGCAGCGCCTGGCCCAGCGGCTGGCGGGCAATGAAGACAGTCATGGCGACATTCGGCTGATCACGCCGGGCAGCATTGGCCTGGCGATCTATCCGCGCTTGCTGGCGCTTCAGCAGGAATCGCCGGGCCTCAATGTCCACCATCGCTTCGCGCCGACGCGCGAGGTGGTGGAGGCCGTGCTGGAGAATCGCTTCGAGCTGGGGGTCGTCACGCTCAAGCCGGATGACCCGCGCCTGAGCGTGACGGAGTGGGCGCGTGAGCCCCTTGAGCTGGTGGTGCCGGCGGGGGTCGAGATCCATGACTGGGGGGATCTCGAGACATTGGGCTTCATCGATCACCCGGATGGTCAGGACATGGCCTCGCGCCTGTTGAGTCGGCGCTTCCCGGGCAATCCGGGCATCAGCTCACTGCCGCGCAGTGGCTCCACCAACCAGATCAGCCTGATTCTGGAGCCGGTCGCCCGTGGGCTGGGCTTCAGCGTCGTGCCGCGCCATGCCCGCGAGGCCTTCCCCGATCATCAGGCCATCCGGGTGGTGCCACCGCCTGAGGGCAGCACGGAGGTAGTCGATACCCTGTGGCTGCTCACGCGAGCGGAATGGCCGCTTTCGGCGCGCGCCAGACGGGTCTTGGAGTATCTGAAGGTGTCGCTGTAGCGCGCCGAGGCATCAGTGCTCAGACCTCGACGCTCAGGCATCAGCGCTCAGACCTCGACACTCAGGCATCGGCGCCGGGCATCGACGCTCAGACCTCGGCGCACTGATCAGCTTATGGAGCAGTTCATGAAACAGTTCATGGAGCAGCTTACGGCTGGCTCAGCGCGTAGACCTGTGCCGTCAGGGTGCTGCCATCTTCCAGCGTGATCGTGGCCGGCTGGCGAAGGTATTCGCTGCCTTCGAAATCATCCAGCGCTTGCCAGTGATCGGCCAGGTTGTCGGAGGAGAAGACGTGACCGCGGATGGTGTCGCCCGCCTCATCCAGTCTCAGCCCCGGAAAGCCCATCTCAGCCCCCCAGCCAGCTGCCTCCAGGCGGCCCTTGAGGGTGCCGGGTGTCCAGCTGCCGCCAATGTCGAGCATGACGTGTTCGTTGGGGCCGCCCGGGCCGAGGGTGCCGTAGATGAATAGATGCTGCATGGGAGTCTCTGTCGTTCGTCGGGGGAGAAGTCTGTCTCGGCGGCGCGCGCCGCACGGAGCGAGGGCTTGCGGCAACTCATGGCTGCCTTGAGGTAGGCCCCGGAATTTCGAGGCCGGAAAATTCGCGTGTCAGCCAGCGGGTGATGGGTTGGATCACGGCGCTGTTGGGATGGCGGACACTCATGCGATAGCCGTGGCGGTCCCGCGAGATATGCGGCGTCAGGGCGATCAGTGAGCCGTTGTCGAGCAGGTCCTGGATGACGTGGCTCCAGCCCAGCGCGACGCCCTGATGATTGACGGCGGCATTGAGCGTCAGCGGGAAGTTGTTGTAGGGGAAGGCCTTGTCGAGGCGCGGCACCGGCAGTCCCGCATGGCGACACCAGGTGGCCCAGTCCAGCCAGCGGGTATCGCGCATGTCCAGGTGCAGCAGGGTGATGCGCGACAGCGCTTCGGCATCCAGCCCCTTCTCGAGCCCATGACGCCGCGCGTAGTCCGGGGAGCAGACCGGGAAGGCGCGCTCCGCGACCACCAGCGTATCGCGATGATCGCCCGTCAGCGGCGGGCCGAAGCGGATCGCGATGTCGGCCTGCTGCATCTGCGGGTCTTCATCGCGATCGATCGGCAGCAGCGTGAAGTGGCAGTCGGGGAAGTCCTGCTCCAGTCGCTCCAGGCGCGGGCGCAGCCAGACATGCGCGAAACCGGCGCCCGCGGCGATGGTGATACGCGGCGTCGGCTTGTGCACCTTGCGACGTGCTTCCGTGACGGCGCTGCATACCTTGCCAAGCCCGCCTGCCAGTTCGGCATGGAAGCTCTCGCCATAGTGGTTGAGGGTCAGCCGGCCGCCCTGGCGATCGAACAGCGGATGGCCCAGGTGCTCCTCCAGCGCTCGGATGCGCTGGGAGATGGTGGGCTGGGTGGTATCCAGCTCACTGGCGGCGGCCGTCATCGACCCCAGACGGACCGTCACGTCAAAGGCGACCAGCCCGCGCAGGGAGGGCAGGTCATCCAGAGGGCTTGCGCTTTCCAGCGGCGCTGGGGAGCTTGTCTTTCGGGCCGGCACGAGAGTCCTCACTGTGATGCGCTGTCGCGGCGCTCCTGTCGTACTGTTTTGGCCTAGATGATGGCCTGGCTGATGGCTCGGGCGATTGCCTGGATGAGGCATGAGAAGGCATCAGCCAGCAACTACCGGATACGAACAGGAGTGCCGCCTTGTATAGGCGGCACTTATACGCGACGCAGCGAATGACATCAACGCTCAGCCCGGCGGATCAGGCCATAAGGTCGCAACGGATCCTGACCAGCGTCGCATCGGATCCTGATCGATGGCGTCGCTGGTCCTGATTGACGCGCCGCTGATATCAGTCGGTGTCGCGCTCGGCAATTCGCGTATGCCAAGCGGCAATGCTCTCTTCAGGATATTCGGCGTGATGAGCATCACGCGCTTCGTGCGCGACTTCCACCCAGTTGGCCTTGCTGTCGAGCATGATGTGGACATGTTCCGGCGGCACGGGCAGCGGGGTGTCGATCGCCCCCGCCTGAGGGTGGATCAGCTCCGGCCAGCGGGCATCGTAGAGCCACAGCGCACTGCCGCAGCGCTTGCAGAAGTGGCGTTCCGCCGGACTTTCGACCCCGTCGGTCACCGCGTGATAGATGGAGAGATTGTCCCGGCCTTCCACCTTCAGGGTGTTGGCATCGCCCGCCAGATTGATCGCGTAGCCACCGCTGCCCGCCGTCTTGCGACAAATCGAGCAATAGCAGCGCTGATACGGATAGGGGTGCGGCGATTCGAGCTGGAATGTGACGGCCTTGCAGTGGCAGGAACCTTCAAGCTGCATGAGGAATCTCCCTTGTGATGCATGAGTGAGGACGCTGGCACTGACTGGCCATGCATCGCCCGAAGGGCAATGTTACTCCATCCGGGCGCAAGGCGGCGGGCCGTCATTCATCACTTGCCACGATCAATCCATCACTTGCCACGATCAATCCATCTCTTGCCACGAGCCAGCAATCGCTATCCGTACCGCGCGTGAGTCTCACTGCGGCAGGGCGTAGACATAGGCCTCGAGTTCACGATTGTCATCGAGAATGACGGTGGTGACGGTGCGCTGATAGATGGGGCCCTCGAAGTCATCGAGGGCATCCCAATGCTCGGGCAATTGCGCCGAGGAGAACACGTGGCCGCGTATCACCTGGCCCGTGTTGTCGACGACCAGACCCGGGAAGTTGTGCTCATCGCCGTGATCGGTGTTTTCCAGCCGGCCGCGTAGATAGGCCGAGCTCCATTCGCCGTCGATATTGGCGATGACATGTTCGTTGAGGCCGCCGGGGCCCAGTGGACCGTAGATGAAGAGATGTTCCATGCGTCTGCCTGTCGGGTTGGGGAAGGGGGATGATCCGCGAGGGGAAGACGGCCGTATCGGCACCGCCTTCATTGACGCTGACGTTAGCCAATGATGATGAAGGTTGAGTGGCGAGGTTCAACCCCTTGTTGACGTGAAGCACTCAACGCAACGCCCACAAACCAGATTGCCCCCACTGGGCGGGCCAGTGAGGGCAATGGTCAAGCGGGGGAGCGGAGCAGGTCAAGCGCGTTTCACGCCCCCGCCTTCACATGCTCAGACGCGGCTGTCGAAACCGCCGGCCGGCTCTTCGCCGATCACGTCCGGATCGAAGGGCTTGCGCGCGAAGACGCGACGCAGTGCCGGTTCGAAGTGCTCCAGCGGCGGGGTCGGGTAGTCGGGATCGAAGGCCGCCTGATCATAACGCTCGCAGAAATCCACGCACTTCTGATACCAGGGGTGGTCCTTGTAGATCTCGCGCTCGTTGCGGTCCTCGCCGTAGAAGTGACCGTAGTAGAACTTCTGGAACAGGCCATGGTGATGGATGATCCAGGTCACTTCGGCACGTACGTACGGGCGAATGATGGCGGCGGCCAGCTGCGAGTGATTGTAGGGCGCCAGCTCATCGCCGAGATCATGCAGCAGAGTGGCGACGACCAGGTCGTCATCGGCGCCATCGGCTTCGGCGCGCGCCGCCGACTGCAGAGAATGCTCCAGACGGCTGACCTTGTAGCCGCTCAGGCCATCATCGAGCTTGCGCAGGGCAAGCTTGAGGCGCTCCACCAGCCCTTCATTGAACTGGTCTTCAAGACGCTCGAGCAACGCATAGTCTTCTGCGGTGCCGTCCTTCATCTGGGTGAATGAAACCTGATCCATTACGCCATTTCCTCACGGTTTTCTTGTTGTGCCTGCTGCTGACGCTGACGCATCAGGGTAGTGGCGAAGCGCTCACGCGGGCCATCGCTATCCATGTAGCAGCCCTGCAGGTGGCGGTGCCCCTCATTGGTGTCGAACGCCGTACGGCCATGCAGCACGCGGGTGTTGTCGAACATCATCAGCTCTCCGGATTCGAGTTGGAAGCGAATCTCGTTGGCCGGGTTCTGGAACAGCTGCCCCAGACGCTGGCGCGCCTGATGGTAGCGGCGAGTGTTTTCCAGCGACATGTGCGGCAGGTGATCGAGGCGCGGGCTGTAGTTGACGCCGATGGGCTCACCATCGGAATTCTCGCGAATCACGCAGCGACGGGTGGTCAGCTCGGTACCGGCATCCAGGAAGCGGAAGCCGACCGGCGTGGTCCGCAGCAGTTCATAGCCTTCCGGCATCTCGGCCTTGAGCTGCTTGAGCGCATTGAGGCTGTCGACCAGCGTGGACAGGCCACCGGTGGTCTCGTTGACCAGGCAATGCAGCATCTGGATGCCCGGCACCGGATCACGATACGGGTTGTCGGTGTGCGGCCCGAGCGCCACGCTGCGGTAGGCCAGGTCATTGCCCGTCGGACGCGAGTACACCTCGAAGTAGCTGCCGAAGTTGGTGTCCTTCACGTAGCCGAAGTGACCGGCCACTTCCAGAATGCGCTCCGGATCGGTCGGCACGTTCTGCACGATGATGTAGCCAAAGCGCAGATAGGCCTTCAATGCCTTCTGGAAGTCCTCGTTGTTGCCCATCTTCTCCCAGTCGACGCGCTGCGCCTGCTGATCGATGCTCGCATCCCAGCTCTCGGGCTTGGGGAACGGCGTGATGCCCTGCAGTTCATGCGCCAGCATGGTGAGGTCATACACCTCGCAATGCCCGTCACTGAAGGTGAATTCCACGTGCGTCTCGTCGACTGGGCGCGCCGCGGTCAGCTCGAGGTTGACGTCGATGGCATGCGAATCGAACAGACGCTGGGTGGTGACCTCATCGAGCTGCTCCGGGTCCTGGGTGCGCTCGCGCAGCCACAGCGGGCTGACCGGCTCCAGGCCTTCGGCGGTGATCAGGTTCAGTGACAGCGGTGACTCGCTCAGGGTCAGCGGCAGCGCGTCGGACAGGGCATTGGTCAGGGACATGCAGGCATCTCTCCATTAGCACGGTTGTATATCGTGGCCATTATGGGAGCGAGGCATGGGACCTAAGTAGGGGGTGAGTGTTATCGGAGGGTATGCATTTTTCTTATGGGGCTGGTGGTGAGGGAGGTTCGCGCCCGCTACCCGGCCGCCATTGCGCGTGCTCAGGGCCTGTCTATATATGCTAAATAGATGATTTATAAATTGTTTTGTCTTTTTTGTTACCATCGTCGTGGACAAGGCGGATAGCGGTGGCGAATTGGCCCCAAACCTGCAGAGCGAATCGGTGATACCTGTCATCAGTGAGTCAGTCGTGCTCTCGGGCTCGCGTGGCGCAAGGAGGATCACTGTTCTTGATAACTGGCATTTTGCATGCTCATTCAAATCGATAAATAACTGCTATCTCGCTTTGCTAAGCTAAGCAGGTTTCCGCTTCGGCATCTCAGCGACTTCGCTTGATGATATACCTGCCCTGACACCTGTGACGCCGGCTCAAGCCTGCCGTGCCGAACAGGACACAATAAAAGCAAGGAGATCCCGCTTGGAACTGATCCAGTATGCTCTGGACAATCTGGAGCTCTTGACCACACGCACGCTTGAGCACATCTCGCTGGTCGGGGTGGCGGTGGGAATCGCCACCCTGACGGGCGTGCCCATCGGTATCGCGATCACCAAGAACGAGCGAGCCGCCAAGACCGTGCTGTATATCGCCTCGATCATCGTGACGATCCCTTCCATCGCGCTGTTCGGCATCATGATTCCGATCCTGTCGTTGATCGGGCAGGGCATCGGCTATCTGCCGGCCGTGATCGCCGTGCTGCTGTATTCGCAGCTGCCGATCATCCGCAACACCTATACCGCGATCAACAATGTCGACCCGGCGCTGCGCGAAGCCGCCAGAGGGGTGGGCATGAGCCAGAATCAGCGTCTGTGGATGGTGGAGATTCCGTTGGCCGTGCCGATCATCATGGCCGGTGTGCGCACCGCCGTGGTGCTGAATATCGGGGTGATGGCGATTGCGGCCTATATCGGTGCCGGGGGGCTTGGCACCTTCATCAGTCGAGGGATTTCCCAGTCTGATCCTCGGCAATTGATTGTCGGGGCGGTGGCGGTCAGCGTGCTGGCCATCCTCGTCGACTATGCATTGTTGGCGCTGCAGAAGCGCCTGACGCCCAAGGGCATGGACCGCACCACAGCGGCCGCCGCCTGAGGCGTCATTTGCGCGCCATTCTGCCAACACGACAAGGAACGCTTCATGATCGAACTCGACAACCTGACAAAAGTCTTCGATACCCCGAAGGGCGCCGTGACGGCCGCTGACAATATCAGCATGAAGGTCCCGAGCGGTGAGATCTGCATCCTGCTTGGCCCCTCCGGCTGCGGCAAGACCACCAGCCTCAAGATGATCAACCGCATCATTCGCCCGACCTCGGGGCGAGTGCTGATCAACGGGGAAGACACCACCAATCTCGATACCCAGGAGCTGCGCCGCAACATCGGCTACGTGATCCAGCAGATCGGCCTGTTCCCGAACATGACCATCGAGGAGAACATAACGGTGGTGCCCCGGATGCTGGGCTGGGACAAGACGCGCTATCGCGAACGTGCCCGTGAGCTGATGCGCATGATCGCGCTTGAGCCCGATGCCTTCCTCAAGCGCTATCCGAGTGAGCTGTCCGGTGGCCAGCAGCAACGCATCGGCGTTGCGCGTGCCCTGGCGGCGGACCCGCCCGTGATGCTGATGGATGAACCCTTCGGGGCCATCGATCCCATCAATCGCGCGGTGATCCAGGATGAGTTCCTCAAGATGCAGCAGGACCTCAAGAAGACCATCATGTTCGTCAGCCACGATATCGATGAGGCGATCAAGATGGGCGATCGCATCGCCATCTTCCGCGGTGGCAAGCTGGTGCAGTATTCACCGCCCGATGAGTTGCTGGCCGCGCCGAAGAACGAGTTCGTCGAATCCTTCCTGGGCGAGGACCGTGCTCTGAAGCGCCTCAATCTGGTCAAGGTGCGCGACCTGGCCAGTGAAGACATCGGCATGGTCACGCCGGATGACACCCTGACCACGGCGCTCGAGCGCATCGAGGCCTACGGCTATCAGAACAGCATCGTGATGGTGAACGACAAGCGTCAGCCGGTCGGCATCATCAGTGCCGCCATCGCTCGCACCTCCAAGGGCCATTGCCGTGATCACTTCCAGAGCGTGCCCGTCGTGGTCAGCCTGGAGGATGACCTGCGCAAGGTGGCCTCGCTGATGTTCGCCAATGACATGACCTGGATGCCGTGCGTCGATGACGAGGGGCGTATCGTCGGCCAGATCACCCAGCGCGCCATCACCCATCATCTGGGTTCGCGCTATCGGGCGCATGCGGGTGGCGGGGCTTCTGGCCAGCAGGGTGAGATGTCCGCGACCGCGCTGCACAAGGAGTAAGCCCATGCCGACACTGAAATTCACGGGCTTGCTGCGGCTGGTGGCCGTGGTCGCGATCTTCATGGCCGGGGTCTGGAGCCAGTCGAGCGGTGTGATCGAAGAGTTCCTCTTCTATATCCCCGACATCCAGTTTCTGACGGTACAGCACCTCTGGTTGACGGCGCTGTCCGGCGGGCTGGCGATCCTGGTCGCGGTCCCGCTGGGCATCATCCTGTCGCGACCGAGCATGACGCGCTACGCCGAATCCGCCATGCAGGTGCTCAACGTGGGCACCACCATCCCGACGCTGGCGGTGCTGGCCCTGTCGATGAGCTTTCTGGGCATCGGCACCGTACCGGCGGTCTTTGGCCTGTTCGTCGCGACCCTGCTGCCCATTACCCGCAATACCTACACGGGGCTCAAGGGCGTGTCACCGGCCCTGAAGGAAGCGGCGGCCGGAATCGGCATGTCGCCCCTCCAGCGTCTGGTGCGGGTCGAGTTGCCCAATGCGCTGTATGTGATGTTCGCCGGGATTCGCACCGCCCTGGCGATCAATGTCGGCACGGTACCGCTGGCCTTCCTGATCGGCGCCGGTGGACTGGGGGAGCTGATCTTTACCGGGATCGACCTCTATGACCCCATCATGATGCTGTCCGGTGCCATCCCCACGGCGCTGCTGGCGATCGGGGTGGATGTGCTGGTGGCCTTCGTGGCCTTCCTCGTGGTGCCGCGAGGCGTCAACCCGGCGCGAGCATGAACGAAGACCCTCGCGCCGACCCGCTCGGCGCGTGGTGACAGACTGCACGACCTGAACAACAACAACCGGCTGGACCGAAATTTCACACGATAGGAGAACACCATGAAGACCTTGACGACTCTGCTGACCGGCGCGGCACTGGCCGCTTCACTTTCCACGGCGCAGGCTGACGAGATTGTGGTGGGTGGCAAGAACTTCACCGAACAACAGATCCTCGCCAGCATGACGGGGCAGTACCTGGAAGGCCTGGGCTATGAGGTGGAAGAGCGCTCCGGCATGGGCTCCGCCGTCCTGCGTCAGGCGCAGGAAAACGGCCAGATCGATCTCTATTGGGAGTACACCGGCACCTCACTGATCAACTACAACGATGTCAGTGAGCGCCTGAGCCCGGAAGACACCTATGCCCGCGTCAAGGAGCTGGACGCCGAGAAGGGCCTGGTGTGGCTGGAGCCGTCTGCGGCCAACAATACCTACGCACTGGCGATGCGTGAGGCGGACGCCCAGGAGCGCGGTATCGCCTCACTGTCCGACCTCGCACAGGCGGTCAACGACGACAAGGGGCTGTCCTTCGCGCTGAACGCCGAATTCTACGCGCGTGATGATGGCTGGCGTCCGCTGCAGAAAGCCTATGACTTCCGTGTCGGGCGCGCCGACGTCAAGCGCATGGATTCCGGTCTGGTCTACCAAGCCCTGCGTGATGGTCAGGTCGATGTCGGCCTGGTGTTCGCCACCGATGGCCGCATTCCGGCGTTTGATTTCACGGTGCTCGAGGACGACAAGGGCTACTTCCCGGCCTACGCCCTGACACCGGTGGTGCGTGAGGAGTCGCTCAAGGCCAACCCGGAACTCGAGTCGCAGATGAATGCGCTGTCCGCCGAGCTCAATGACGACACCATGGCGAGCCTGAACGCCCAGGTCGATGTCGAGAAGAAGACCATCGAGCAGGTCGCCGAGGACTTCCTGAAGGAACACGGCCTCAAGTGACCTTCAGGTACGCCTGATCCTCTGACAGCGAGGTTCAGGGGCCATGCCAGCACGACAAGGCCGCCTGCGGGCGGTCTTGTCGTCTCTGGCGGCCGCGTCTACCTCGCTCGCAACTGTCCCCATCCCGTTGGTCATTTCCGTGTCTGCCAAATTGGAGAAGTCCCATGTCTGCTCCGGATTGTCTGCCTCATGCCACGTCTACCTCTCATGCACCTGCCGAGGATCGCCTTGCGCCTGCGCCGCTGTCCCTGATCCATGAATATGATGACACCCGTCTCAGCGCAGAGCAGCTGCACCAGGCCAAGCGCTGCCTGCTGGATCTGCTGGGCGTCGCGGCAGGTGCGACGCGGACTCCCCTGGCCGCCAAGGCGGCTCGCTACGTCACGCGCCAGCACGGTGGCGACTTGCCGCTGTTGTTTGCCAGCGGCACGGCCTCTTCCAGTGGCGTCGCCCTGCAGGGTGGCTGGTTGATCGATGCACTGGATGCCCACGATGGCCAGGTGCTGACCAAGGGGCATGCGGGGGTGGCCTTGTTGCCCGGCCTGCTGGCGCTCCCGGAAACCCGGCAACTCAGCGGGCATGCGTTTCTGGCGCTGCTGGCCTATGGCTATGAGGTCGCCACGCGCGCGGGCATCGCCTTGCATGCCCAGAGCCCCGATTACCATACGTCGGGGGCCTGGAATGCGCTGGGCGTGGCCGCAGTGACTGCGCGCCTGCGCGGCTTTGATCGTGAGACGTTGCACCACGCGCTGGGCATCGCCGAGTTCTACGGGCCGCGTAGTCAGATGATGCGCTGCATCGATCATCCCACCATGCTCAAGGATGGCTCCGGCTGGGGCGCGATGACCGGCATCTCGGCGGCGCTGCTGGCGGAAGATGGCTTCACCGGAGCGCCGGCATTGACGGTCACGGCGCCGGAGGTCGCTGCGCTGTGGCAGGACCTCGGTCAGCGTCACTATCTGTTCGAGCAGTACTTCAAGGCCTATCCGGTGTGTCGCTGGGCACAGCCGGCGGTGGAGGCGGTGCTGTCATTGGCAGGCGCCGTGGCTGAGCCCGACGACATCACGCGTATCGAGATCATTACCTTCCATGAGGGCAAACGGCTGCATGTCATGCACCCTGACACCACGGAGCAGGCGCAATACAGCCTGCCGTGGTCGGTCGCCTGTGCCCTGAGGCGGGGCAGCGTGGATGTGGAGGGCGTCTGCGATGCCCTTGACGATGACGGGCTCAAGGCGCTGGCGAGCAAGGTGGTCATCGAGGAGGATGCCGCATTCAATGCCCGTTTCCCTGCCGAGCGCTGGGCCCGTGCGCGAATCGTGCTGAAAAGTGGCGAGGTGCTGGAAAGCGCAGACCATGAAGCATTGGGCAATCCGGACAAGCCGCTGACGGATGCTCAGGTGCTGGCCAAGTATCAGGCCCTGGCGGAGCCGGTACTGGGAGCTCGCGCGGCCAGGTTGCGGGATGTCGTGATGGATCTGGAGTCACGCCCGGTCTCCGAGCTGCTGGCGCTTCTGGGCGCACCGGCTTGAACATGGCGGCCGCGACTGACATTCTGCGCGGCGCTTGATTCTCATTGGCCTGCTTTCTGGCCTTGGCCTTGGCCTTGGCCTTGGCCCTGGCCTTTCGCCTGGTTTTCTACCTGGCCCTCACCCTCACCCTGACCCCTGGCTTCTGCTGTTCGTTGCCTTCTCTTTTCATTACCGAGACATGCCCATGCACCATCAAGATCACCTGCGCGTTGGCGCGGCCCAGATCAACGCCACCCTCGGCGATATTGAGGCCAATCTGGAACGTCATCTCGACATCATCCATCAGGCGCGGGATGTCGATCTGGACCTGCTGGTCTTCCCGGAGCTGTCGCTGACGGGCTATGGCATGGGCAGTCGGGTCATTGATCTGGCCTTTCCGCCGCATGACCCGCGCTTGCTGATGCTCGCGCGTGCCGCGGGCGACATGCAGCTGGTGGTGGGCTTTGTCGAGGAGGCCAGTCCGGGGGAGTACTACAACGCCCTGGCGATCCTGCAGCACGGCGCGCTACAGGCCGTGCATCGAAAGCTGAACCTGCCGACCTACGGCGGGCTGGAGGAGGGCAAGCTGTTCACCCACGGCAGCGACCTGACCCAGAACGATGTGCGTGAAGGCTGGTCAGCCACCTCACTGATCTGCGCGGACCTGTGGAATCCGGGCCTGGTGCACGCCGCCATGCTCGCGCGTCCCACCGTGCTGTGCGCGCCGATCAATTCGGCCTCGGGCATCGTCAGCGATGATTTCTCCAACGAGCAGAACTGGGCGATCAACCTCCAGTTCTACGCCATGACCTACGGCACGCCGGTCATCATGGCCAATCGCTTCGGACCGGAAGGCGGCAGTCATTTCTGGGGCGGGTCGCGAATTCTTGGCCCGCGCGGGGAAACGCTGGCCCAGGCGGAAGACCGCGAGATGCTGATACATGCCGAGCTGTCGCGCACCGCGATCGCCAAGGCCCGTTTCGAGCTGCCGACGCACCGTGACGCCGACACGCCGCTGGTCCGTGACCTGATGCTGGGCTATCGCTGAGCGATTGGTGTTGATCAACAGGCGCTGAGCGATTGATGTTGAGCAATTAAGCATGTCGAACAACAAGACGCCCGCGCCAGAATTCTGGCGCGGGCGTCTTGTTTGCGGTCTTGTTTACGTTTTCAGCAATGCGGCTCAGGACGGGAAGCTGAACTGGGCGGCTTCCTGGGCACTGCGCTCAGGCCAGCGCTGGGACACGCTCTTGCGCCGGGTATAGAAGCGCACCGCGTCGGGGCCATAGGCGTGCAGGTCACCGAACAGCGAGTCCTTCCAGCCGCCGAAGCTGTGGAAGGCTACCGGTACCGGCAAGGGCACGTTGATGCCGACCATGCCGACCTCGATCTGGTCGGCGAAGCGGCGTCCGGCCTCGCCATCGCGAGTGAAGAGGCAGGTGCCGTTGCCGTACTGGTGGTCATTGATCAGCGCGATGGCGTCTTCGAAGCTTGCCACGCGCACCACACAGAGTACCGGGCCGAAGATCTCGTCACGATAGATGCTCATGTCCGGCGTGACACGATCGAATAGCGTGGCGCCCATGAAGAAGCCGGGCGAGCTCTCGACCAGCGGGTGAGTGCGGCCATCCACGATCAGCTGGGCGCCAGCGCTGGCGCCCGCCTCGATATAGCCGGCGACCTTGTCGCGCTGCGAGGCATTGATCAGCGCGCCCATGTCGTGACCGGGTTCAGTGCCCGGGCCGATGCTCATGGCGCGTGCCTGAGGCGCGAGACGTTCGATCAGGGCATCCGCGGTCTCATCCCCCACGCAGACGGCCACCGAGATGGCCATGCAGCGCTCGCCTGCGCTGCCGAAGGCGGCCCCGATCAAGGTGCTGGCGGCATTGTCGAGATCGGCGTCCGGCAATACCACTGCGTGATTCTTGGCGCCTCCCAGCGCCTGGATCCGCTTGCCCTGACGGGTGCCACCCTCGTAGAGGCTCCGCGCCACGGGCGTTGAGCCGACGAAGCTCATCGCCTTGACCTCCGGGGCCGCGATCAGCGCCTCGACGGCTTCACGATCACCATGCACCACGCTGAAGAGCCCTGCGGGCAGTCCGGCTTCTTGCAGCAGGTGGGCCATCTTGTTGGCCGCCGACGGACTTTGCTCCGACGGCTTGAGGATGAAGGCATTGCCGCAGGCCAGCGCCATGGGGAACATCCAGAGCGGCACCATGGCCGGGAAGTTGAACGGCGTGACACCGGCCACGATGCCCAGCGGTTGATGGTTGGACCAGGTGTCGATGCTCGGCCCGGCATTGTGGGAATACTCGCCCTTGAGCAGCTCCGGCACGCCGCAGGCATATTCGACGTTCTCGATGCCGCGCTTGAGTTCGCCCATGGCGTCGTCGAGCACCTTGCCGTGCTCTTCACTGATCAGGGCGCAGATTTCCTGAGCATCCCGTTCCAGCAATGTCTTGAAGCGATACATGACCTGAGCGCGCTTGGCGGGCGGCATGGCGCGCCAGGCGGGCAGGGCATCCCTGGCGGTCTCTATCGCGCGTTGCACGATGGCGGCATCGGCCAGTGGCAGACGGCGCACGGCTTGCGCGGTAGCCGGATCGAGCACATCCAGGGTGCGTTCGCCAGTCACGGCGTCACCGCCAATCAGGTGAGTCAGGGTATCCATCGGTCAGTTTTCAGCCTTGTGTTCAGTCGCAGAGAATGTGGCAGGGAAAGTCGCTGTCTTGAGCTGAGGTTGCTGTGAGCCTGGATTGACCAGTACTCAGAATTGACGCCCCAGCAGTGCCTCATCGAAGGGATAGCGCGAGATCTTCTCGATGCCGGTCTCGGTGATCAGCACCTCTTCCTCCAGCTTGACGCCATCGGCCGCACCGACTTCGCCGATATAGCTTTCCACCGAGACCACCATGCCGGGTTCCAGCACGCCATCCTTGGAGAAGCGATCAAAGTCCATGTGGTGCGCGACCAGTGGTGTCTCGCCATGCATGCCGACGCCGTGGATGATCGAGGGGTAACGGCGGTCGAGGAAGCGCTCGGGGATCTTCCAGGCGCTCTCGGCGATCTCGCGGTAGCTGATGCCGGGCTTGAGGATCGACATGTTGTGGTGCACCTGCTCGTGCGCCATCTGGTACAGACTCTGCTGATAGGCAGTCGGTCGGCCCGGCCCGACATGGAAGGTGCGTGAGAAGTCGGAGTAGTAGCCGTGGCAGCCGATGGTGTCGGTATCCAGTGCGACCAGCTCGCCGGGGCGTATCACGCGGTCGCTGGCCTCGTTGAACCACGGATTGGTGCGCGGCCCGGACGACAGCAGGCGCGTCTCGATGAACTCACCACCCTGGCGGATGACATCGCCGTACATGATGGCGAACAGCTCATTCTCGGTGACGCCGGGCTTGATGGCGGCTTCCACGGCGGCAACCGCGGCTTCGCTTCCGGCCATCGACTGGGCCAGGCAGGCAATTTCCTCAGGCGTCTTGAGGCGGCGGCAATGCAGGGTGTCCTGCATGCAGTCGAAGACTTCCAGTCCCTGCGCCTCCAGCGAGCGCGCCAGATTCAGGGTGCCGCGATCCAGCCCGACCTTGCGGTTGCCGCCACCATGCTCCTCGACCAGTTGGGCAATCTCGATGCCGAACGGGTCGCTCGAGAGGTTGTCGCGCTGGTTGACGGCGGACCACACCACCTTGGACGTGCGCGCCTCATCGATGGTTTCAAGCCAGGTCGAGACGTGGGCGCTGCCGGGGTATTCGAACAGGATCACCGGCCCCTCGAGGGGCACATAGATGTAGCGGGTAGAGTTGCGCAGGAAGTAGCCGAACATGTTGCGCGAGCCGGTGGCATAGCGCTGGTTGTTGGGATCAAACAGCACCACGGCGGCGTAGCCCTGCTCTGCCATCATGGCGCGCAGGCGAGCCAGACGACCGCCGCGCAGCTGCACAGGGTCAAAGGCCGTGGGAATGCTGTCGCCATTGGCCATTGGCGCGGACGGCACGATCGGGAAGCTTGCGGGTTCACTGTCGGTCAGGCGTTCAAAGTCGACGATGCTCATGGTTGGTCTCGGCTCACGGTCTTGTGAAAAGGTCAGGAAAGGCGCTGGAAAGAGGACTGGCACAGGCGCTGGTACAAGAGCTGGTACAAGCGCTGGTACAAGACAGGGCGCGCCGGGCTAGGGCATGTCAGTCCGCCAGGTTGTCGCTGCGCTGCATGCCTTCCTTGAGCAGGCGCTCGTGGATAGGCGCCATGCGGCCGAAGATTCGCTGGGCGCGCTCAGGGCGACCGATGAAGCCGGGCTCCTTGGCGTAAGCGAAGATCACGGTATGGCGTTCTCGCTCACCGCGAACCGGGGTGACGCGATGCAGGGAGTAGCGACCGAAGAAGATCTGCAGGTCGCCCGGCTTCAGATCGATGGCGGTCAGGCGCGAGCGGTCTCCGTCGAGCACCTTCTCGACGCCTTCGAAGTTCTCGCCCTCGGGGCTACGGATACCGGCGGCGTATTCGAAGCGGCCACCCGCATCGGACTTGCGGGTCATCATGGTGACGATGAATTCGTTGGTGTCGTAGTGCCAGGGATGCTGGCAGCCATCGCGCAGCACGTTGACGACCAGATCCGCGAGCGGGTCGGCATATTGGTGAATGTCGTCCATGCCGACGACGCTGGCGATGAAGTGCTGGAAATCGGGATGCGAGTAGACCTGGCGAATCAGGGTGTCCGAGCCGATGCGATCGCCCGCCACGAAACCGTTGGTGCGATCATCGAAGCGATTGCGCGGATGCGATGCGGGCAGTGAGTCATCACCGTCGCTGTTGTAGGGGTTGGTGACGGTCTGGTTGTAGTGCGCCAGCGGTGAAAGACGCTCCGTTTCCTGCTCCAGTCGTGCCAGCGCCTCCTGCGGTACGAAGCCCTCCAGCACGACGCAGCCATCCTGCGCGAGCTGTTCACGACATTGGCGCATCAGTTCGCGACCCCGCGCTTCTGTCAGTCGATGGATGGGATAGTGTTCAAGATCTATCAGCCCATCGAGAGAGGTATCACTGTCCTGCTGCTGGATTGCGTTCATGCCTGGCCTCCTGTTCCCTGATCGCTAAATAACGTAGGAATAGGTTAGAGGGCGTGTTTTGATAATAGAAATGAATGGTCAAGATCAAATGCATTGCGAGGGCTCATAGATCATGGATACCGACCTGCTTCGTGCCTTTGTCACGGTGGCCGAATGTGAAGGGTTCAGCGCCGCCGGCAAGGTGCTGCATCGCACCCAGTCTGCCGTCAGCCTGCAGATCAAGCGGCTGGAGGATCAGATGGGCGGGGCGCTGTTGTCCCGCACCAGCCGTCGGGTAGAACTCACGGCATCGGGAGGGCGGTTGCTGCCCTATGCGCGGCACATTCTCAAGCTGCAGGATGAGGCGCGGCAGGTGCTCGGGGTCGATCGCAAGAATGAGCTCATCCGGCTGGGCACGTCGGAAGAACAGGCCAGTACCTACCTGCCCGAATTGCTGTCGCGCTTCGCCGCGGATCACCCCGAAGTACGTCTCGAGGTGACCTGCAAGATCAGCGCCTCGCTGGTGCATGATTTTCAGGAAGGCTTGCTGGACGCCGTGCTGGTGGTGCGTCACGGACCGACCCAGACCGGGCGGCTATTGGGGCGCGAACGCATGGTGTGGGTGGTCGCCGAAAACCAGTCGCTTGCAGACTGGGAGGTACTGCCGCTCGCGCTCAATCCGGAAGGCTGCATCTTCCGCGCGCATGCCTTCGCCGCCTTGGGCCGGGATGATCGACAGTGGGATGTGCGTTACTCGAGCCAGTCGCCGACAGGCATCAATCTACCGGTGAAGGCCGGACTGGCACTGACCGTCAAGACACCCCGCAGTGTCCCCTCCGGCTGTCGAATCGTCGGCGATGACGAAGGCTTGCCGCCGCTTGGCCATGTGGAAATCGAGCTTCATCGCTCGCCGGGCCATGTCAGTGATGCGCTGAGTGACTTCTGCGATCACCTGGAAGCCATCGTCACCGGCAAGGGCAAGCTTGAGGAAGTCGGGGCGCTGGAGGCGAGCGCTGAGGTTGGCGCTGAGGTCAACCCTGAGGTTGGCGCCGATTCAGATGTCGCGACAGCGCGTGAGGCAGCGACCGCTGGTTGAGCAGTACTACCAGTGTTGCGAGCAGGTTGAGCTGGTGAGCCTGGCGGGATAGCGATTCATGGATTTGACCCGCAGACATATCAGCCAATGGGCGATGTAGCGCCCAGCGGGGCTTGCGGCGTGTAGGGCCTACGCGCCCCCAGAATGCCCGCGCGCTGGATGATCTCGGGCACGAAGGCTTCCTGGCGATGCGCCATGATATGCACGCCGCTGACGCCCTCGATCTCACGGAGCTGCTGGATCATCTCGATGCAGATATCACGGCCCTCCGCCTTCTGATCCCTGGCTCCCTTCAAGCGCTTGAGTACGTTATCCGGGATATGCACGCCGGGAACATGGCGTCGCATCCACTCGGCGGTGCGTGCCGAGGCCAGCGGGCCGACGCCGGGAAGGATGAAGCATTTCTCCAGCAGCCCCAAATCACGGGCGCGATGCATGAAGTCCTGAAAGCGCGGCAGGTCGAAGCAGTACTGTGTCTGGATGAACTGGGCACCGGCGGCAATCTTCTTGGCCAGGCGATGAGGACGAAACGCGAAGGGCGGGGCGAAGGGGTTGGCGGCTGCGCCCAGAAATACCTGGGGCGCTGAGGTCAGTGTTCGCCCGCTGGCGAAGGCGTGCTTGTCACGCAATCCGGCGACGATCTCGAGCAGCGACAGGGAGTCGAGATCGAACACCGGCTTGGCCTCGGGGTGATCCCCGACCTGCACGCCATCCCCGGTCAGACACAGCAGGTTGCGGATGCCCAGCGCCGCGGCCCCCAGCACATCGCCCTGGATGGCGATGCGGTTTCTGTCACGACACGAGATCTGCATTACCGTCTCATGGCCTTCGCGGGCCAGCAGGGCGCACATCGCCACGCTCGACATGTGGCAGTTGGCACCCGAGCCATCGGTGGCGTTCATGGCATCCACATGGCCGGCAAACAGTTGCGCGCGTGCATGCACCTCCTGCGGGTCGGCCGAGTCGGGCGGCGCAAGTTCGGCGGTGACGGCAAACTGACCGCTGCGAAGCACTCGCTCCAGGCGACCGACGTTGTCAGCGTCCTCGGCAGGTGGCAGTTGGGGGCTGTCGGGGATAGTGAGTCTGGAGGTCATTTCAGGCTCTCTCGGCGTTCAGCGGCTTGCCGGGCAACGCGCAGCCAGGATGAGGTGCCCTGCAGGCGATGGTCCACCGGCAACTGCACGACCTGGATCGCATCGCTGTCCTTCACCCGCTGGCTGCCTTCCCAGGCTTCCACCCACACGCAGCGCGTGTCCGGTTCGACTTCACAGTTGCCGTTCTGCATGACACCGCCGCAGGGGCCGTTGCGCAGGTGCTTGGGGCAGTTCATTGAGCAGGACATGCCGGTCGAACTCAGAATGCACTGGCCACACATCTGACAGTCAAACAGCAAACCCTTGCAGGCTTGCTCCAGCCTGGCGACGGGCTTCTCGGCGCGTGCGTAACCGACGGACTTCCACAACGGCTGCAGTTTGATGATCACCGGCTCGACGGCCTGATAGGTGAGCTCCAGCAGTCGCGCGTGACGTGCGGCCCACAGACGAATCGAATACACGCATGCCTCCTGTCAAAACCTGGCGGGGGTAACGCCCTGGGCGTTTCGGAGTGCTATCTTCGCATGGCCGCCACCCGGGCCGACATCCCGTGGGCGACAGCGTCACTATCGAAAGGCGCAGGATAAGGCGCAGGCGACGGGCCATGAAGGACTCATTGTTCGGCAGCGAGGCTTTCAATGATGAAGCTCTCCATGGCCTGCGCCGCCGGCGACAAGCTGGCGCCCTTGCGGCGAATCAGGCCCACTTCGCGACTGACCCGCGGTTCAGCGAGCTCAATGAACCGCAGGCGCTCATATTCCTGCGGAAATGCCAGGCGGGGCAGCGTCGTGACCCCCATCCCGGCGACCAGCGTGGCTGTCAACGAAATCATGTTGGAGATATACAAGGCATGCATCTCGAGCAGTGACTCGGCCGCCGTGCCCTGCAACAGCCGCGAGGTGCCATTGCCGATCAGGGATTCTGTCTCCAGTGCTTGCCATGTCAGGGTCTGGCGCTCGGCCAGAGGGTGATCGTCACGGCAGACCACGCCGACTTCGTCATGAAACAACGGATGAAAGAGCAATTCTTCCTCCAATCCCCACAGGCTGGTGATGCCGATGTCGACCTGACCGCTGATGACCTGCTCGCGGACAAAATCGGCGTTGCCATCGTGGAGGCCGACCTTTATCCCCGGATAGCGACTGACGAACTCGGAGAGCAGTTTCGGCATCAGTCGGCTGGCCACTGACGGCACCACTGCCATGTCCAGTTGGCCTGCCTCCTTGGCGGCGCGCGCCTGCAGTTCCCGGCTCAGACGATCATGCTGATTGATCAGCTCCCGAAAGCGCGGCACGCAGTAGCTCCCATAGGGTGTCAGGGTCGCCTTTGCACCCTTCTCGAACAGTGCCTCCCCCAGGCGGTTTTCCAGCTCGCGGATGGCCATCGACAGGGCAGGCTGCGTGCGATGCAGATAACGAGAGGCAGCGTGAAAACCGCCGTGATCCACCACTGCCAGGACATAGCGCAGCGGCGTGATCTTCAGCTCTGCGACCATCGCGTCGATCCTCTTCAGAGTGGTAAGGGAAATTTATCATAGGGTATTTATTATTGATTATCTTTATCCCTCTGGGCCTCCTAGTCTGTTGTCACCGCGTTCAAGGAGGTTCACATGTCACACCACACCACTACCGCCACTCACGCCGCTGTTCACGATCTCTACATCGATGGTCAGTGGGTCGCAGGTCAGGGCAGCATCGCCAATCTCAATCCGTCCGATACCCGTGATGTCATCGGTCATTATGCGCAGGCCAGTGTCGATCAGGTCGCCGATGCCATCCAGGCGGCCAAGCGTGGCCAGGCACAATGGGCCCAGTCAGGCCTCGAGCAGCGTTATTCCGTGTTGATGGCCATCGGCGATGAGCTGATCGCCCGCAAGGCGGAGCTGGGTGAGTTGCTGGCGCGTGAAGAGGGCAAGACCCTGGCGGAGGGAGTGGGTGAGGTTCATCGCTCCGGGCAGTTCTTCCATTACTACGGCGCTGAAGTGCTGCGCCAGATTGATGAGCGCGCAGACTCGGTACGTCCTGGCGTTGAGGTCGAGGTCCGTCGGGAACCCGTCGGTGTCGTCGGTGTGATCAGCCCCTGGAATTTCCCGATGGCGACAGCGGTCTGGAAGATTGCGCCTGCGCTGGCCTTTGGCAACTCGGTCGTCTTCAAGCCGGCCAATCTGGTCCCTGCGAGCGCATGGGCGCTGACCGAAATCATTCATCGCCAGTCACTCCCGGCAGGCACTTTCAATCTGGTGATGGGCCCGGGCAGCAGCATCGGGGATGAACTGATCTCCAGCCCTGACATTCATGCCCTGTCCTTCACCGGCTCTCTGGAAGTGGGTCGTCGAGTGGCGGCGGCCACTGCCGCCAATCTGGTCAAGTGCCAGCTGGAAATGGGCTCCAAGAACGCCCTGATCATCGCTGATGATGCCGACATGGAGCTGGCCGTCGAGGCAGCCTTCAATGGTGCCTACTCGGGCACTGGCCAGAAATGCACGGCATCTTCGCGGCTGATCGTGATGGAATCAGTCCATGACGAGTTCGTGGAAAAGCTGACTCAGCGACTGTCTCAGGTACGCGTCGGCCACGCATTGGAAGAGGGCGTGCACATGGGGCCTGCAGTCGATGCCAGACAGCTCGAGTCCAACCTGTCCTGGGTGCAGCGCGCCCAGCAAGAGGGGGCAACGTTGGTCTGCGGCGGCGAGCGTGTGGAGTGCGCCACCGACGGCTACTTCATGAGCCCGGCGCTGCTGGTAAATACCAGCAACGACATGGCCATCAATCGCGAGGAGATCTTCGGTCCCATCGCCTGTGTCATCAAGGTGAGCGACGCAGAAGAGGCCATCAATGTGCTCAATGACACACACTTCGGGCTCACGGCGGGCATCATCACCAACTCCCTGAAACTGGCCAGCAGCTTCAAGGCGCGTGCCGAGACCGGCTGCGTGATGGTGAACCTGCCGACTGCAGGTACGGATTACCACGTGCCCTTTGGCGGACGCAAGGCTTCAAGTTTCGGGCCTCGTGAGCAGGGGCGATACGCGCGCGAGTTCTACACCATCGTGAAGACCTGCTACATCAAGGCGTGAGGAGGCCCCATGTCAAAGACAATGCTGACGATCGATGGCCTGCAGTATTCCAACTGGTCACGCGAGATATTTGAACAGATGCGTGAAGGCGGGCTGGACGCCGTGCACGCCACCCTCGTGTACCACGAGACGACGCGAGAGACCTTGTCGCGTCTTGGCGAGTGGAATCGCCGTTTCGAGGCCTGGCCTGATCTGATCATGCCCGTACATGTGCCGCAGGACATCGCGGTTGCTCAGGCCAGTGGGCGTGTCGGCATCATCCTGGGGGCGCAGAACTGCTCCCCCATCGAGGACGATATCGACATGGTCGAGGTGATGCGTGACCTCGGGTTGATGATCATGCAGCTGACCTACAACAACCAGAGTCTGCTGGCCTGCGGGTGTTATGAGGCGGAAGACAGCGGGATCACTCGCTTCGGACGCCAGGTGATCCGTGAGATGAATCGCGTCGGCATGGTCATCGACATGTCACACAGCGCAGAGCGGTCCACGCTCGAGGCGATCGAGATATCCGAGCGCCCCGTGATCATTTCCCACGCCAACCCGGAAAGCTTCCATCCGGCAAAGCGCAACAAGTCCGACAAGGTGCTCAAGGCCATCGCGGAGAGTGATGGGCTGTTGGGGTTCTCGGCGTATCCCTTCCATCTGCGCAATGGCTCCGACTGTACCCTGACCGAATACTGCGAAATGATCGCCAGAACCGCAGACTTGATGGGCATCGAGCACCTGGGGATCGGTACCGACCTGTGCCAGAACCAGCCGGTGTCCATTCTGGAGTGGATGCGCAATGGTCGCTGGTCCAAGGACATGGATTACGGTGAAGGCAGTGCCAGCAACGCTGACTGGCCGCGTCCGCTGTCCTGGCTGCGAGACAGTCGTGACTTCCCCAACCTGATTGCCGGTTTGCGCAAGGTCGGCATGTCCGAGGACGAAGTGGCCGGCATCATGGGCAAGAACTGGGTCGCGCTCCTCGAGCGCGCCGCGACCCGTCAGGAGACAGCGCCTGCCTGATCGCCGCAACGCTATGCCATGGCACCTGTGCCGAGCCAGGAATCCTCAGGGTATCGCTCGGCAACCAACAACCATAATAAATGCCTGCCAATGACGAGAGCTCGTCAGAGGAATGCCACATGACTTCATCTCGCAAGACCACGACGTCTGCCACGTCGGATGCGTTACCGGAAGGTCAGTACCGCTTTGGTGACCCTGTCGTTCTGACCTGCAGCATCGGCTTCATACTGCTGTTCGTCGGCCTGTCCCTGTTTGATCTTGAAGGGGTCGCGCAAGCCATCAGTGCCGGCTTTGCCTGGACCGCCAGAACACTGGGCAGCTACTTCCAGATTCTGTTGCTGCTCACCTTCTTCATTGCCCTGGGGCTGACCGCAACGCCTGCGGCCAGTGCCCGTATCGGTGGCACGCGAACGCCTGAGCTATCCACCTTCAAGTGGGTGTCGATCATCATGTGCACCTTGCTGGCGGGAGGCGGGGTCTTCTTCGCTGCCGGCGAACCGGTGTACCACTTCCTGGTGACGCCGCCTGCCTTTGATACCGAACCGGGCACTGCGAACGCCATCGCGCCTGCACTGGCGCAATCCTTCATGCACTGGGGCTTTCTTGCCTGGGCCATTCTGGGCAGCCTGACCGCCATCGTGCTGGCGCATGCTCATTACGACAAGGGCCAGCCCCTGCAGCCGAGAACGCTGCTGTATCCCGTGTTCGGCGAGAAGATCATGAAGGGCAAGTTGGGCGGCGTGGTGGATGCCATGTGCGTCATCGCCGTGGTGGCAGGAACGGTGGGCCCCATCGGTTTTCTGGCCACCCAGGTCAGTTTTGGCCTGCATGAGCTCTTTGGCGTGACCAATGACTATTCGACGCAGCTGAGCGTGCTGGTAGTGCTCGGGGTGATCTACGTCACCTCGGCCGTGACCGGCATCGACAAGGGCATCCAGATCATGTCGCGCTTCAACGTCTTCCTGGCGCTGGGCGTGGCGGCGGTAATCTTCGTCTTCGGGCCGACCCTGTTCATGGTCAATGCCTTCACCCAGGGCTTTGGCGAGTATCTGAGCTCGTTCTTCACCATGTCGACCATGACGGCACAGAGCGCTCCTGACTGGTGGATGCAGTGGTGGACCGTATTCTTCTTTGCCTGGTTCCTCGGCTATGGCCCGCTGATGGCGATCTTCGTGGCGCGCATCTCCAAGGGCAGAACCATCCGTCAGATGATCCTGACCGTTGCCGTGCTGGCGCCACTGGCTACCGCTGTCTGGTTCACCCTGCTGGGCGGGGCGGGCATCTTCTATCAGTTCACCGGCGTGATCGACCTCACCGAAGCGCTCAACAACTTCCAGTTCGATGTCGCGACCCTCACCGTGGCGCAGGCATTGCCCGGCGGAACCGCAATGGCAGCTGCCATCCTGACGCTGACCACCATCTTCGTCGCCACCACCGGTGACTCGATGAGCTACGCGATCGCCGTCGTCAGTGCCGGACACGACGACCCCAGCCCGCTGGTGCGTGCCTTCTGGGGCATCAGCATGGCGTTGATGGCTGCGATACTCCTCTATATGGGAGCCGGTCAGATCAGTGCGCTTCAGCAGTTCATCGTCATCACGGCCATCCCTGTCTCGCTGGTGCTGCTGCCCTCCTTGTGGACAGGACCTCAATCAGCCTTCGCGATGGCACGTGCGCAGGGAATCACCAGCCAGCGGCCAGCCATGCCGGCCCCGGAAGACGCAGGAGAGCGTTGATATGTCTCGCAATCACCAGGGCGCGCGCCTCTCATCCACCGAGCAACGTCTGCGACTGCGGGCACCGGACGATGTGATGCAGCTGGAGCGTCTCGGCAGCCTGCATGCCAGTCGCCTGAGTTTCGTGAGAAGTCTGGTGCGCCAGATGGCACATGAAAAATGGAAGATCACCACGACCCGATTCGAACTGGATGCCCTCGGTCACGGTGTGGCGATCTACTGCCTGCAGACGCCCGGCAAGCGTTATCACGGCGTCATGTTTTCTCAGGCGCTTGAGGATTCCGCACGCTCTGACCGTGTCATCGCCGAGGCCTGGGATGTCACCTTTGGCGTAGTGGAGGGGGATGTGGATGATGCGTTTCTCGAGCAGATGGCGGCCAATGTGCCGTTGCAGGAAGCCGGGCGCCAGCACCCGAGACTGCTGGTCCTTTCGCGTGCCAATCGCAGCTTGCGTAACTTCGCAAGCTTCCTGGAGGCGCTGAGTGCAGGCCAGCAACCTGATCCTGAGTGGCTGACCCGGGTCGGCTATCTGTATCGAACCACGGCCGTCTATGGCAATGGCAAGTTCGGCATCGCGGATTATGACCGTCTCAAGGACAACGCGGATTTCCATCGGCCATTTTCTGCCCAGATGCTGGGCGTCTATCTGCTGCGTCACTTCTCGATCCAGCAGATAGAGCACATGGCCCGTGCCCAGGCACCCGAGACCGCCGCACCTCTGGCAACCTCATTGAAGCGCTATCTGGGCATCGGCAACTCCACCGGCCTCGGGATGGCGCCTTTTCTGATCAATCATCCGCAGTTGGTACAGCGCTGGGTGGAAAGCCGAGAACTGGCGCTTGCCGAGGTGACGGCACAGGTGCCGGGAGAGCAGGAGCGTTCACGTCTGCTGGCACTCCTCAAGCGCGCCGAGACTCATCTGCGCCAGACGGTCACGGACGATCACGAGCAGACCCAGCGCAACCAGGCCACGGTGGCGTCGTTGCCTGAGCTGATGACCTGGCTCGAACTCGTGCCGCTGTCGCCGGAGCTCTGGCAGGAGCTGATCGACTGGAGTCACCAGCAGCATGGGCTCGAGGCTCAGGAGCTGGTGAACACTCTGCTGCTGGAGCTGTATCCGAGCATCGTCGACCGCTATGAGGACCTGATGGCGGTGGAGGAAAGCCTGGAACTGACCCCTGACATGCCGCTGGTTCACCTCAAGCAGGTGATCGAAACGCACTACGACTGGGCGTTGCGCGTCGATTTTTCACTCGCCGAGAATCGCCACTGGTTCTGGTATCGCTCGGTCGAGAAGGAGGAGCCCCGTCTGGGAGTCCGCGACAGGGAAGCAGGTGCCGACAAGGAAATGAAGCTGGCGATTGCCCCGCGTGTCGCCGATACCCATGCGGCGATCAGTCAGTACCTGGAAGATCATCCTCGTGCCTTGGTGGTGGAATTCCTGATCCATTGCCCGCGCCACAAGGATATCGTTCGCCGCATTCAGAGCATGGCCAGCACCTCTTTCGGCGAGATACGCGCCAACCTGTGGGCGCGCGACATGAAGCCCATGCACCTGTTGCGGACCAAGCTGTCGTTCTTCGGTGCCAGTCGTTTTGATCCCAAGTCTGATCGTTGGGTGCGTATCACGCTCTTCCAGGGGGCTCCGCTGGTGGAGGAGCTCAACGCCGAACCGCAGGATCCTGTCGGGTTTGATGATTGGAGCTTCCCGCTGGCACCGCAGATTGCGCGCACGGTGCTGCCAGAGATGACCGCCGACCCTCGGCAGGGCAATACCACGACAGTAGGAGGAATGTCATGAAAGTCTCCTACAACGAGCTTCACGGACTGTGTCGCAAGGCCTTTCAGGCGATGGGCTTTGAAGACGGTGACGCCGGGGATGCCGCCGACATGGTGGCCTGGATGCAGCTCTATGAACTGGAAGGGCTGGCGGCGCTCAATCGCGGACTGCGTTTCTTGCTGGAGGATACCGATGAGCGTCCGCCGGAGATCGTCTATGCCGATGGCGACCTCGCGGTACTCGACAGCCACGGTCACAGCGTATTGAAGAGTTCATCGCTGGCGTTGGAACTCGGCTTCGCCAAGGCACGTGCGCGTGGCCTCGCCGTCATCAAGATCCAGCATTGCCACAATCGCCAGCTGATCATGGGTTATCTGGCGCGCCTTGCGGGGCGCGGCATGAATGTCACCGCCTTCTGGCGCAACGCCCAGGACGTGGACGAGGCGGTCGGCTGCCCCATGATCGAGCAGGTCGTGGGCTTCAGAGCCAACAGCTCGGTCCCCGAGATACGGGTCTATGCGGTGCGTGAAGTGCCAGAAGAAAATGAGCCCAATGATGGCATCACGCTGGTGATGGCCAACCATGTCGATCTGCTGCCATCCCTTCGCTCCGACTATGACGTCGACCTGCTGGCCTGTCATGAAGAGTCGAAGCTGCTCGCCTGTCGCCAACGTGCCATGCAGGAAGGCATCGAGGTGGATGACGAACTCTGGTCACGCCTGAAAGCACTCTCGACACGCCTGTTGGTCGAGGCGACGGAAGACTCTCGCAGCGGTGCCGGCGCCGGTTCCACCGACAACGACTGACCTCTCGCGTCTCAATACGCCCCATCACTCCATGATTTGCCGCTCTTGCGTCGGCGGGTCATGGAGTGCGCCCATCGAAAGATTCTCGAGGAATATCCATGGTTCATCCCGTCAAGACTGATCTGTTTGCCTCTCGTGCACCCCTGTCATGGGCGAGTGTCGGCAATGGCATCCTGTTCACTGCGCAGATCCCGATCGATGCCGCCGGCAATGTCGTGGAGGGCGGAATTGCTGCCCAGACCCGCCAGACGCTGGATAATCTGATTCATACCCTGGAATGCGCCGGTGGTGACGCCTCCTCGCTGACTCAGGTGCTGATCTATGTGACTGATCGCGAGCACCTGGCGACAGTGAATAGCCTCTATGCAGAATATGTGCGTGAGCCCTATCCCAATCGGGCTGCCATCATCGTCTCCGGGTTTGCACGCGAAGAGATGCTGGTCGAGATAGTCGCCTACGCCGCACTGGAGGTCGATGTCTAAAGCCACCGGGATGCGGGCGAGGAAGTGACCCTTCACATCTGCGCCCTGCATTGACCCGTCATTGAGGCCCATCGGTTCACCAAGCCCTCAGGCCAACAAGAAAGACGCCGGAGCATTCGCTGCTCCGGCGTCTTTTTGTGTCTACGTCATGTCTTCTTTCGCTGCTGTCAGGGCGTAAGGCCCGCGGCCTGCATGAAGCGGCGCAGTGCCAGAGAGACGAGTCCCAGCGCGCTGACGCTGCCTCCCCAGATCACCACCAGCCAGCCGATCTTGCTGAGCCAGCTTGCCGGGCGCGCGGGTGTCTCGGATAGCTCGTCGTCGAGTCTGGTTGTGGGGGCATGCAGTGGCGCTGAATGTGTCTCGCGTGTCGGGGATGTCATGTCAGCACCTCTCAATGGTAGCCATCGGTGTGACGGACCTTGCCCTTGAACACGAAGTAGCTCCACGCCGTATACACCAGGATGGTCGGCAGGATGAAGAGCGTGCCGACGAGGGCAAAGCCCTGGCTTTGGGGCGGAGAGGCCGCTTCCCAGATCGACACGTGACCCGGAATGATGTCAGGCCACATGCTGATGCCGAAGCCGCTGTAGCCCAGGAAGATCAAGGCCAGCACCAGCAGGAAAGGCTGGGCATGATATTCAAGGGCGACGGCGCGGATCAGCGCATAACCGGCCAGCACGACCAGCACTGGCACCGGCAGGAACCAGAACAGCTGCGGCAGCGTGAACCAGCGCTCGGCGATGGCGGGGTGCGCCAGCGGTGTCCACAGACTGACGGCCGCGATCATGATCAATACCCACGGCGTCAGTGGGCGCGTCAGGGCAAACATGCGCGCCTGGAGAATGCCTTCGGTCTTCATGATCAGCCAGGTGCTGCCGAGCAATGCATAGGTGAACAGCAGCGCCACACCGCAGAACAGCGGGAAGGGTGACAACCAGTCCAGCGAACCACCGCTGAAGTGAACCCCATCGAAGGCGATGCCCTGGATGTAGCCTCCCAATGCGACGCCTTGACTGAAGGTGGCCAGCACCGAGCCGCCCACGAAGGCCTTGTCCCACCAGTGGCGGCTCGCGTCCGAGGCCTTGAAGCGAAATTCGAAGGCGACACCGCGGAAGATGAGGCCGATCAACATGGCGACAAGGGGAATGCTCAGGGCTTCCAGCAAGACGGCGTAGGCCAGCGGAAAGGCCGCAAATAGCCCCGCGCCGCCCAGCACCAGCCATGTCTCGTTGCCATCCCACACGGGCGCCACGGTATTCATCATCACATCTCGGTCCACCTTTTCCTCCACCCACGGGAAGAGAATGCCGATGCCCAGATCAAAGCCGTCCATGATCACGTACATCATCAGGCCGAACAGGATGATGCCCGCCCAGATGACAGAAAGGTCGATACCCATAGCGTTCATCGCTCCGGTCAGTGAGTGGTGCCGTCGAGAGATTCCTCGATGGCTGACAGTGGGCGGGAAGGTGTACGTGGCTTGCCGGGGCCGCCGCTGGGGGCGTGGCTGTCATCACCCGCAGGCCCTTTCTTGATCAGCTTGAAGATGTAGTTGATCCCCGTGCCGAAGACGATGAAGTAGACCGTGACAAAGGCCGTCAGGCTGATGCTGAGGTGAACGGCGCTGTGGGCAGAGACGGCATCTTCCGTTCTCATCAAGCCATAGATCACCCACGGTTGGCGGCCGACTTCGGTGGTGAACCAGCCCGCGAGTATCGCGATCAGCCCGGCCGGCCCCATGGCGACGGCCAGCCTCAGCCAGCGCCGCGAGGTGAAGAGCCTGCCCTTGCGGGCCAGATAGACTCCTGAGAGGCCGAGCAGAATCATCGCAAGGCCCAGGCCGACCATCAGGCGGAAGCTCCAGAACACGACGGTCGAATTGGGGCGGTCCGCGGCGGGGAAGTCCTTGAGCGCCGGCACCTGCTTGTCGATGTCATGCATCAACAGCAGGCTGCCGAGGGCCGGAATCTCGAGTGCGAAGCGCGTCTCTTCGCGCTGCATGTCGGGCACACCGAACAGGATCAACGGCGTCGGTTCCCCATGACTGTTGTCCCAATGCCCTTCGATGGCCGCGATCTTGGCCGGCTGGTGCTTGAGCGTATTCAGGCCATGCATGTCGCCGACGAAAGCCTGCAGCGGGGCGGTCACCATCAACATCAGCACCGCCATGACCAGCATCTTGCGCACTTCCGGGGTGTCGCGTTTCTTGAGCAGCAACCAGGCGGCGGAGGCAGCGACGAACAGCGAGGTGCTCAGGAAGGAGGCCAGTGCCATGTGGGCCAGGCGATAGGGGAAGGAGGGGTTGAAGACGATCGCGAACCAGTCGACCGGCACGACGATGCCATCGATGACCTCGTGTCCCTGTGGGGTCTGCATCCAGCTGTTGGACGACAGGATCCAGAACATCGAGACCAGGGTGCCGAGCGCGACCATGCAGGTCGAGAAGAAGTGCAGGCCGCGACCGACGCGATTCCAGCCAAACAGCATCACGCCGAGGAAGCCGGCTTCGAGGAAGAAGGCGGTCAGCACTTCATAGGCCAGCAGTGGTCCGGTCACGCTGCCGGCAAAGGCCGAGAAACCGCTCCAATGCGTGCCGAACTGGTAGGCCATGACCAGTCCCGACACCACGCCCATCGCGAAGTTGACCGCGAATATCTTCGACCAGAAATGATAGAGATTGCGGTAGACCTGTGTGCCTGTCTTCAACCACATGCCTTCCAGCACCGCCAGATAGCTGGCGAGGCCAATGGTGATGGCCGGGAAGATGATGTGAAACGAGATGGTGAAGGCGAACTGTATCCTGGCCAGGTCGATGGCCTCGGTACCGAACATGGCAATGTCTCCTGAGTAGGCGGCAAGGGGGACGGCCCTGCCTGAATCTTCGCCGCTACTCTAGGGAGCCACCGGAAGCCATAACAGGCTCAGTTGTGCGAGAAAAAACCATATCAGTTGCAAGCTGAATCTTGGTAAGTCGTTAACTGCCCGTGAGCCAGTCAACCGGCCAGCCAGGTGGTATGGAGAGCAGCCAGCAAGGCGAGCCGGGCAGGAGGGCGCACTCTGATTCACGTCAGCACCATGACGGGATCAGCTGCTTGTCGTATCACCCTTGGCGGCAGGCCCCGCCATGGCGGGCTCTGGCGCTTCCTTAAGGGGCACGCGTGCGGCATCAGGGCATGCAATCAAGGTGCGCAACAAGGTGCGACATCCATGTGTGGCAAGGGGCTGGCGAGCGAGTGACATGCGTCGCAAAAGGCTTCATTCACTGCAGCGGATAACGCGTGAAGACTGTGTGGCAAGGTGGCCGCAAGGGCTGCGGCATTTGCGCGCACTCGTGCACACTCGTGCGCGCACATACTCAAGTCGCTCATCGTACCTCGCATCTCGTATGCAGCCTGAGCGGTCCGCGTTTCAGGCTGCCTTGAGCAATTCACCCAATGTCTGCATGGCGCGCTCTGACGCCGCGTCCCACGGGTGGCCGTAGCTCAAGCGAATGCAATGCTTGAAGCCCTGGGTGGCCGAGAAGATGGGCCCCGGTGCCAGACTGATGCCGTGGGCCAGCGCCTGCTGAAACAGGGCCAGCGAGTCGATGTGCTCGGGAAGCTCGCACCACAGGAAATAGCCCCCGTGGGGATGGGTGACGCGGGTGTCTGCGGGGAAGTAGCGATCAATGGCTGCCAGCATGGCCGTCTGCTGGGTTTCGAGGGCCAGGCGTAGCTTGCGCAGGTGGCGGTCGTAGCCGCCGTTCTGGAGGTAGTCGGCCAGGGCCACCTGGGCAGGCAGCGATGGCGAGATGGTCGTCATCAGCTTGAGGCGCGAAATCTCCCGGGTATGACGCCCCGCGGATATCCAGCCCACCCGATAGCCCGGCGCCAGGCACTTGGAGAACGACCCGCAGTGCATCACCAGACCCTCGACATCCAGCGCCTTGACGGGTTGCGGGGGCGACACCTCGGCACGTTGATCGAAATACAGTTCCGCGTAGACATCATCCTCCAGCATCGGCAGCTGATGACGGCAGAGCAGCGCATACAGTTGGGCCTTGCGCGCATCGCTCAGGCTGGCCCCCAGTGGATTCTGCAGATGGCTCATGAACCAGCAGGCCTTGATGGGCAGCGTCTCCAGACGATTCTCGAGCACTTCGAGATCAATCCCGTCGCGCGGGTGTACCGGAATTTCCACCGCGCGCAGCTTGAGCCGCTCAAGCACCTGAAGCGTGGCATAGAAGGCCGGCGCCTCGATGGCGACAAGGTCCCCAGGCTGGGTGACACATTGCAGGCCGAGATTGAGCGCCTCCATGGCGCCATTGGTGATCACCAGCTCCTCCGTCGGCAGCTGCATGCCGTTGACCATGTAGCGCTGAGCGATCTGCCGGCACAGGTCAGGATGGCCAGTGGTCATGTCGGAGATCACGGCATGCGATGACAGCTGGCGCAGCCCGCGCGTCATGCTGGTCGCAAGCCGCGCGAGGGGGAAGAGCTCCGGGCTCGGGAAGGCAGAGCCGAAGGGGACGGTGTCGTTGTCGCGCAGTGAGCCCAGCACCGAGAACACCAGTTCACTGACGGCGACATCGGAAGGGGCTTGCTGCTGCAGGGCGACATGCGGCTCATCGAGTATCCGCGAGGCATTGTCACGCACGAAATACCCCGAGCGCGGCCGCGCACTGATCAGGCCCTGATTCTCCAGCAGGTAATACGCCTGGAAGACGGTAGAGGGGCTGATGCCATGCGCCTTGCTGGCCTGACGCACCGACGGCACGCGCTCACCTGGTGCGAGAATGCCGGTACGAATCAGGTTGGATATCTCGGCGGCAAAGCGTTCATAACGCTTCATGGGGGCTTTCCTGACGGGCTGGAAGAGTGAAAGGGAGAGGGCAAGAGAGAGCAAGAGAGAGGGCAAGGATACCGCAATGTCGATAGTCCGTGATGTATGGGGCGTCGTAAGGATGCACCAATCACACTAGCCTCCATCGGTATCGTTCGGCCTGATGGGAGGCTCTATAGGGGCGAGCGCCACGCCCTGCGCCACGCACAGAGCCACGCCCAGCGCTCTTCTCACCTATCTGGTGCAAGGCAAGGCGAGGGCCGGTGATGGGCGCATCATCCTGGTGCAGTGCTGCGCTTGAGCAGTGTCGCTGTGCTCTCATCATGTCTCGCGTTTCTCTTCATCCTTTCTCGGTCTTTCCACTGTTTTTGCCCAGTCTTTCTCCCTGTCTTTGTGCCCGTCTCTCTCCCTGTCTCTCTTCTATCTCACCGCTGTCGCTTTCTTGTCTGGCCGTTGGCCGGCGGCGTCAGTGTGCGTCTGGCACATCGATTGCACTACCTCAGCCGGGACAACAAGTACAACAAGACACGAGGGAATGTCGTGAACAAGAAAATCGCTGCCGCAATGCTATCCGCCTGTGTCGGTTTCTCGCTGGCCAATGTCGCCCAGGCAGAAGAGGGGCCGATCAAGGTCGGCATCCTGCATTCACTGTCCGGCACTATGGCGATCAGTGAATCGACACTGAAAGACACCATGTTGATGCTGATCGAGAAGCAGAACGAGCAGGGCGGGCTGCTGGGACGCAAGCTGGAGCCTGTCGTGGTCGACCCGGCTTCCAACTGGCCGCTGTTCGCCGAGAAGGCGCGTGAGCTGCTGGCGCAGGACAAGGTCGACGTGATCTTCGGTAACTGGACGTCCGTCTCGCGCAAGTCGGTGCTGCCGGTGGTCGAGGAGCTCAACGGCCTGCTGTTCTATCCGGTGCAGTATGAGGGCGAGGAGTCCTCGGAGAACGTCTTCTACACCGGAGCGGCGCCCAATCAGCAGGCGATTCCGGCAGTGGATTATCTGATGAACGACGTGGGCGTGGAGCGCTGGGTGCTGGCGGGCACGGATTATGTCTATCCGCGTACCACCAACAAGATCCTGGCCGCCTACCTCAAGTCGAAGGGCGTGGCGGACGCGGATGTGATGGTCAATTACACCCCCTTCGGCCATTCCAACTGGCAGTCCATCGTCTCGGACATCAAGTCCTTCGGCAGTGCCGGCAAGAAGACGGCCGTGGTGTCCACTATCAATGGCGATGCCAACGTGCCGTTCTATCGTGAGCTGGCCAACCAGGGCATCAATGCCGAGGACATCCCGGTGGTGGCCTTCTCGGTGGGCGAGCAGGAACTCTCGGGCATCGATACCGCGCCGCTGGTCGGCCACCTGGCCGCCTGGAACTACTTCATGAGCGTGGACAGCGACACCAACTACGACTTCATCGATGAGTGGATCGATTACACCGGCAAGGAAGATGCGGTCACCAACGACCCGATGGAAGCCCACTACATCGGCTTCAACATGTGGATGGAAGCCGCTCGCAAGGCCGGCAGTGTCGAGGTCGATGCGGTCAAGGATGCCATCATCGGTGTCTCGGTGCCCAACCTGACCGGCGGCTACGCCACCATGATGCCCAATCATCACATCACCAAGCCGGTGCTGATCGGCGAGATCCAGGACAACGGCCAGTTCTCCGTCGTCTGGCAGACCCCGTCCACCGTGGCAGGCGATGCCTGGTCGGACTATCTGGAAGGTTCCAAGGACCTGATCAGTGACTGGCGCAAGCCGATGGAATGCGGCAACTACAATGTCGTGACCCATTCCTGTGGGGCTCAACAGAGCGTTGCGACGCAATGATGCGTAGCACGTTCTGAGAGCGAGGCGGCGTACAGGTGAGCCTGCATGCCGCCTCGTTGAGTGTCAGTCTCCGAGGCCGCGATGCCCTCGGAGATTGATGACGCCTTTGTGCGTTCACCATGGATGGCCTTCTTGATGTCTATCTCCGTTGCAACTATGTACCGCTGGTGCTGGCAGTGGATGCTGCTGGTCTGTCTGCTGTCATTCCCCCTGTTTGCCGCTGCCCAGTCCGAGTCCGCGACTGGACAGTCTGCGCGCCTGTCCGATGGCGCTGCCCAATCCCTGTTGACCCGGCTTGCCGAGGCACGCAACCCGGCCAAGCCGGCCGTGATCGATGAGATCGCCATGAGCGGCGATGCACGTGCACGTGGCTGGCTGGAAGCCTTTTCCGCCAGCAAGCTGGCACGTCTCAAGGACGCCGAGCGCTTCTTGATCATCGACAACAATCGCGGCCGCGAATGGGCCGTTTCCGACGCCCTGTCGGGAGAATCGGCGGGCAAGGTCTCGCGCCGCGACCTCAAGACACTGCGCAGCAACAACTCGCTGCGTGGGCATATCGATGGCGTGCTCTCGATGATCGACCTGTCTTCCCCGGATGCCGAGGTCAGACTCGCGGCGGCGCGCGGCCTGCGCGGCAGCGTCGACGAGGCCATGGCCGAGCGGTTGCCGAGCCTGATCGAGCAGGAAGGCGATGACACTATCCGCGCCACTCTGAAGGAAGCGCTCGCCATCCAGCAGCTGGAAGCCACTGGCGACCCTGCGGCGCTGGAGACGCTCTCCGGCAGCCTGAACGCCGCCGCGATCGCCGCCATCAATGGCGCCGCGGCGAGTGATGATCCGCAGCTGGCCCAGGCCGCCAAGGTGGCGCTGGCCGGTATCGAGCAGAAGCTTCAGCTCAACAGCGGGCTCGAGACGCTCTACTTCGGCCTCTCGCTGGGCTCGGTACTGGTGCTGGCCGCCATCGGGCTTGCCATCACCTTCGGTGTCATGGGCGTGATCAACATGGCGCATGGCGAACTGATCATGCTGGGCGCCTACACCACCTGGGGCATGCAGCAGCTATTGCCGGGGCAGCCGGGGCTGGCGCTGCTGCTGTCGATTCCGGCGGGCTTTCTGGTCGCGGCGGCGGTGGGCGTCATCATCGAGCGCAGCGTCATCCAGCACCTCAAGGGGCGCCCGCTGGAGACCTTGCTGGCCACCTTCGGCATCAGTCTGATCCTGCAGCAGCTGGTGCGTACCACCATCTCGCCCTTGAATCGCATCGTGGTCACGCCGGAGTGGATGAGTGGTTCGCTGATGATCAACGAGGCGCTGTCACTGACGCTCAATCGCCTCTACATCATCGGCTTCGCACTGTTCGTGTTCGCCGGTCTGATGCTGATCATGCGCCGCACCCGTCTCGGCCTCGAGGTGCGGGCGGTGACCCAGAACCGTGCCATGGCGCGCTCGATGGGCATCAAGGCGACCCGCGTCGACATCATGACCTTCGCGCTGGGCTCCGGTGTGGCCGGCCTGGCCGGTGTCGCGCTCTCCCAGATCACCAACGTCGGGCCGAACCTGGGCCAGAACTACATCATCGATTCCTTCATGGTCGTGGTGTTCGGCGGGGTCGGCAATCTGTGGGGCACGCTGGTGGCCGGCATGTCGCTGGGGCTGCTCAATCAGTTCCTCGAGCCCTGGGCGGGCGCGGTTCTCGCCAAGATCGTGGTGCTGGTCTTCATCATCCTGTTCATTCAAAAGCGCCCGCGGGGACTCTTCCCGCAGAAGGGCCGCGCCGCGGAGGGTTGATCCATGCCTGATTCACGTTCCTGGCTGGCGCGCCCCTTCACGGAGCGCTCCACCCAGATCTTCCTCGCAGTGCTGACGCTGTCAGTGCTCGCGATCACGCTGCTGCATGTGCTGCTGCCCGAGGGGCATCCGCTGCATGTCAGCACCTTCACCGTCACCCTGCTGGGCAAGTACCTGTGCTATGCGCTGCTGGCGGTCGCGGTGGATCTCGTCTGGGGCTACCTGGGCATTCTCAGCCTGGGTCACGGCGCCTTCTTCGCGCTGGGCGGTTACGCCATGGGCATGTACCTGATGCGCGAGATCGGTGACCGCGGCGTCTATGGCAATCCGGAATTGCCGGACTTCATGGTCTTCCTCAACTGGCAGGAGCTGCCGTGGTTCTGGCAGGGCTTCGACATGCCCGGCTTCGCCTTCCTGATGGTGCTGCTGGCGCCGGGGCTGCTGGCGCTGGTGTTCGGCTTCCTCGCCTTCCGCTCCCGCGTCACCGGCGTCTATCTCTCGATCATCACCCAGGCGCTGACCTTCGCCTTGATGCTGGCGTTCTTCCGCAACGAGATGGGCTTCGGTGGCAACAACGGCCTGACCGACTTCAAGGACATTCTCGGCTTCGATCTGCGCACGGATGCGGTGCGCATCGCGCTGTTCATCGCCAGTGGCGTGGCGCTGGGGCTCGGCTATCTGCTGTGTCGTGGCATCGTCGGCTCCAAGCTGGGGCGTTTGAGCATCGCCTGTCGCGACGCCGAGGCCCGCACGCGCTTTCTGGGTTACCGCGTCGAACGTGTGCAGCTGTTCATCTTCGTGGTCTCGGCGATGCTGGCCGGGGTAGCCGGGGCGCTGTACGTGCCGCAGGTCGGCATCATCAATCCCGGCGAGTTCTCGCCGCTGTTCTCCATCGAAGTGGTGGTGTGGGTGGCGCTCGGTGGCCGCGCGACGCTCTACGGCGCCGTGTTGGGCGCGCTGATCGTCAACTACGCCAAGACGGTGTTCACCGGCATCATGCCGGATGCCTGGCTGTTCGCCCTCGGCGGCCTGTTCGTGCTGGTCACCGTGCTGTTGCCCAAGGGCATCGCTGGCCTGTTCGCTCAGCGTGGTTGGGGCAGGCGCTCGCAGTTTCCGGCGGCCAAGACCGAACCGCCATCCGAATCGGCATCCGGTTCCCGTCCCATCGAGGAGGCCACCGCATGAGCCTGTTGAAAGAGATGGCCACGCGTGACCGCGTGTTCGACTTCCTGACCCCGCGCATCTCGCCGGTGGACGTGACCCACGGGCCGATCCTCTATCTGGAGGATGTCAGTGTCAGCTTCGATGGCTTCAAGGCGATCAATGACCTCAACCTGACCATCGACGATGGCGAGCTGCGCTGCATCATCGGCCCCAACGGCGCGGGCAAGACCACGATGATGGACATCATCACCGGCAAGACGCGCCCCGACAGTGGCTCGGTATGGTTCGGCAGCCGTCACGATCTGCTGCGCATGAGTGAGCCCGAGATCGCCACCCTGGGCATCGGGCGCAAGTTCCAGAAGCCCACCGTCTTCGAGGCGCTCAGCGTGTTCGAGAATCTCGAGCTGGCCATGGCCACCGACAAGCGCATCTTTCCGACGCTGGCCGCGCGCATGAGCGGTGAGACCCGCGCCAGGATCGAGGAGGTGCTCGAGACGATTCACCTCAAGGAGTGGCATGCGCGCGAGGCGGGCATCCTGTCTCACGGCCAGAAGCAGTGGCTGGAGATCGGCATGCTGCTGATGCAGAAGCCGCGGCTGCTGCTGGTCGATGAACCGGTGGCCGGCATGACCGAGCAGGAGATGGAGCGTACCGCGGAGCTGCTGACCAGTCTGGCGGGGCGCCAGTCGGTGGTGGTGGTCGAGCACGACATGGGCTTCGTGCGCTCCATCGCGCGCAAGGTCACGGTGTTGCATCAGGGCGCGGTATTGGCGGAAGGCAGCATGGATGCGGTATCGAGCGACCCGAAAGTCGTCGAGGTCTACCTGGGAGAGAGTGACGGATGACGCAAGCGCTGAACACCAAGGCACCGATGCCGGGCGGCGAGTCGCCGCTGCTGACCATCGACACGCTCAACCAGTTCTACGGGGAAAGCCACACGCTGTGGGACCTGACGCTGGAGATTCCCGTTGGGCAATGCACCTGCGTGATGGGCCGCAACGGCGTCGGCAAGACCACGCTGATGAAATGCATCATGGGCGAGGAGAGCGTCCGTGACGGCAAGCTCCTGTACCGCGCCGATGGCGATGCCAGTGGCAGCGATTCCGGTCGCGATGCCAGCAGCAATGAGCCGCTTGATCTGACGCGGCGCAAGCTCGAGGAACGCGCCCGCCTGGGGGTCGGCTACGTCCCCCAGGGGCGGCAGATCTTCCCGATGATGACGGTGGAAGAGAATCTGCGCACCGGGCTTGCCGTGCGTCGCGATGGCCTGCGCCAGATTCCCGAGCGCATCTATGAGCTGTTTCCCGTGCTCAAGGAGATGCGTCACCGGCGCGGGGGCGACCTCTCAGGCGGCCAGCAGCAACAGCTCGCCATCGGCCGCGCGCTGGTGATCGAACCGCGCCTGCTGATTCTCGATGAGCCCGGTGAGGGCATCCAGCCCAATATCGTCGCCCAGATCGGTGAGGTCATCCGTCGCCTGATCAAGGAAGACGGCCTGACGGTGCTGCTGGTCGAGCAGAAGCTGCCCTTCGCGCGCAAGTACGCCGACCGCTTCGTGATCATGGATCGCGGCCGGCGGGTGGCCGAAGGCGAGATCGCGGCGCTGTCCGATGAACTGATCAAGCAGCACCTGACCGTATGACGATCCGGTGCGTGATTCCCGTTGATGGCGCGACGGATGCCGCGCGCAGTGAGGCCAATGCCTCCGGCCACCGCTTCGATGACCAGCGCCAGTGGCAGGCCTCGCTGGCGCTGCGGTTCGAGGCTGATGCGCGCGACACCAGTGATGGCGGGCGCGCCATCACCCGCCTGACGCGCAGACGCCATCATGGCCCGCTGCGCGTGCAGCGGCCGTTCTATCCCGAGGGCCGCCACGGCTGCTGCCACGTCTATCTGCTGCATCCCCCCGGTGGGCTGGTCAGCGGCGATGCGCTGCAGATCGAGGCCGAGGTGGAGGAGGGCGCGCATGTGCTGTTGACCACACCGGCGGCGGCCAAGCTCTACAAGGCCGACCGCAACGGTGTGGCCTGGGGCCAGCATACCCATCTCAAGGTCGCCGACGGGGCCACCCTGGAATGGCTGCCTCAGGAAACGCTGGCCTTCAATGGCTCGCGCGGTGAGCAGACCACCACCCTCGAGCTTGCCGGCTCTGCGCGCTGTCTGGGCTGGGAAGTGCTGGCACTGGGGCGCCCGGTCGGTGAGCTGCCCTTCGTCAGCGGCCATCTCGAACAACGCTTTCGCCTGACCCGCGACGGCAAGCCAGTGTGGATCGAGCGCCAGTCGCTGGACCCGCTGCATCCGCGCTTCACCGGGCGCTGGGGGCAGGGCGGTTGCAGTGTGCAGGCCACGCTGTGGGCGGTCGGGCTCGAGGATGAAGCGGCGGCCATCGAGGCCCTGCGTGAAGCGCTACCTGCCTCCCCGCGCTGGGCGGTGACCCGCCGCGAAGGCGTGTTGCTGCTGCGCTATCTGGGCCAGGAACGCAACGAGGCCTGGGCGCTGTGCCAGCAGGCATGGCAGCTCCTGCGCCCCCTGATGACGGGGCTTGAGGCACAGGTGCCACGTATCTGGCTGACCTGATCTCGAAAGCCCCACTGAATGACAACCACAAGAGCCACGACATGGAACTGACGCCAAGAGACAAGGACAAGCTGTTGCTGTTCACCGCAGCGCTGCTGGCGGAACGCCGCAAGGCCAAGGGCCTCAAGCTCAACTACCCGGAATCCATCGCCTTGATCAGCGCCGAGATTCTGGAGGGCGCACGCGAAGGCTTGAGCGTGGCCGAGCTGATGGGGCGCGGCGCGGAGGTGCTGACCCGTGACGACGTGATGGAAGGCATCGCCGAGATGATTCCCGAGGTGCAGGTCGAGGCGACCTTCCCGGACGGCACCAAGCTGGTGACCGTTCACAACCCCATCGTGTGAGGCGAGCAATCATGATTCCCGGTGAATATCTGGTGGCGGACGGCGAGATCTCTCTCTGCGAAGACCGCCTGCGCACCACGCTCTCGGTCGGCAATACCGGCGACCGACCGATCCAGATCGGCTCGCACTATCACTTTGCCGAGGCCAACCCGGCGCTGGTGTTTGATCGCGAGGCCGCCCTCGGGCAGCGCCTGGACATCGCCGCCGGCACGGCGATTCGCTTCGAACCGGGGCAGACGCGTGACGTCACGCTGATCCCTTTCGCCGGCAGTCGTCATATCTATGGCTTCCGTGGCGAGGTGATGGGGCAACTCAAGGATGACGGCAGTGTCGAGCGCTGAGCGAGCGACGCTCTTGACCTCAATGCGCCAGGCAATGGCGCTGACAGGCATTCGGCTCGGAGCACACTTGGCATCGGCAGTTCAGCAACTGCAGCTCAGAAGCGTTGGCTTGGAAGCTGTAGCTCAGGGATCAGGAGGCAACCCATGAAGATAACGCGACAGGCCTATGCCGACATGTACGGCCCGACCACCGGTGACCGCGTGCGTCTGGGCGATACGGCGCTGTGGATCGAGGTGGAGAAGGATTTCACCCATTACGGGGAAGAAGTGAAGTTCGGCGGTGGCAAGGTGATCCGCGATGGCATGGGCCAGAGTCAGCGCGCCGACGACAGCGTGATGGATACCGTGATCACCAATGCGCTGATTCTGGACTGGTGGGGCATCGTCAAGGCGGATGTCGGTCTCAAGGCCGGGCGCATCGCGGCCATCGGCAAGGCGGGCAACCCCGACACCCAGCCCGATGTGGATATCGTGATCGGCCCGGGCACCGAGATCATCGCCGGTGAGGGCAAGATACTGACCGCCGGTGGTGTCGACCCGCACATCCACTTCATCTGCCCCCAGCAGGTGGAGGAGGCGCTGATGAGCGGCATCACCACCATGCTCGGCGGCGGCACCGGGCCGGCCACCGGCACCAATGCCACCACCTGTACGCCGGGGCCGTGGCATATCGGCAAGATGCTGCAGGCGGTGGACAGCCTGCCGATGAACATCGGCTTTCTCGGCAAGGGCAATGCCTCGCTGCCACAGGGACTGGAGCAGCAGATCGAGGCCGGCGTGATCGGCCTCAAGCTGCATGAGGACTGGGGAACGTCGCCGGCCTCCATCGACAACTGTCTGACCGTCGCCGATGCCTATGACGTGCAGGTGGCGATCCATACCGACACCCTGAACGAGTCGGGCTTCGTCGAGGACACCCTGGCGGCCTTCAAGGACCGCTGCATCCACACCTTCCACACCGAAGGCGCCGGTGGCGGCCATGCCCCGGACATCATCACCGCCTGCTCGCGGCCCAACGTGCTGCCGTCCTCCACCAATCCGACGCGTCCCTACACCGTCAACACGGTGGACGAGCATCTCGACATGCTGATGGTCTGCCACCACCTGGACCCGAGCATCCCCGAGGACGTCGCCTTCGCCGATTCGCGCATTCGCCGCGAGACCATCGCCGCCGAGGACATCCTGCACGATTTGGGTGTCATCTCGATGATGTCCTCGGATTCCCAGGCGATGGGCCGTGTGGGTGAGGTGATCTGCCGTACCTGGCAGACGGCGCACAAGATGCGCGAACAGCGCGGCCTGCTGGCAGAGGACAGCGAGCGCGGCACCGACAACTTCCGCGCGCGTCGCTATATCGCCAAGTACACCATCAACTCGGCTATCACCCACGGTATCGCCCATGAGGTCGGCTCCATCGAGGTTGGCAAGCTGGCGGACCTGGTGCTGTGGTCGCCGGCGTTCTTCGGTGTCAAACCGGCCTGCATCCTCAAGGGCGGCATGATCGCCGCCGCACCCATGGGCGACCCGAATGCCTCGATTCCTACACCGCAACCGGTGCATTACCGCCCGATGTTCGGTGCCTTCGGCAAGGCGGCTAGCGCCACGCGCCTGACCTTCGTCTCCCAGGCGGCGCTCACGGCCGGTGTCGGGGAGGCGCTCGGGCTCGACAGCCCGCTGTCCGCCTGTCGCGACGTGCGTCAGGTGCGCAAGTGCGACATGAAACTCAATGACGCCTGCCCGGAACTCAAGGTTGACCCCGAGACCTACGAAGTCTTCGCCGACGGTGAGCTGCTGACCTGTGAGCCCGCCAGCGAGCTGCCGCTGGCCCAGCGCTATCACCTGTTCTGAAGGCCTGTTCTGAGGGCCTGTTTCAAGTGCCTGTTCTGACTCCCTATTCGAGATTGACGCCATGATGGAACTGATACATCGCCTGCCAGACGCCAGTGGATCAGGCGACCCAGAGAGCGCTCACACCGATGCCGAGCCCCTCGACACCCTGACCCTGCCGCTGGAGCTGCGCATCCGCGGTCGTCTGCGTGCCACCACCGACGGCGGGCGCGAGGTCGGCCTGTTTCTGGATCGCGGTCCGGTACTGCGTGACGGTGATCGGCTGGCCTCGCGCGAGGGTGAGGTGATCCGCATCCGCGCCGCGGATGAGCCGGTAGTGACTGCCCACATCGCCGCCGGGCGCCCCCTGGCCGCGCTCTGCTATCACCTGGGCAATCGCCATGTGCAGCTCGCCATCGGCATGCAGACGCCTGACGCTGGCGGTAGTGAAGGAAAGGGCGAAGGAAAGGCCGAAGCAAAGGGTGAAGCAGAGAGCGCAACCGGCTGGGTGCGCTTCCCGCCGGATCACGTGCTGGAAGAGCTGGCCGAGCGCCTGGGTGCGACCCTCATCCATCACGAGGCGCCCTTTGATCCTGAGCCGGGCGCCTATGCCCAGGCGGGACAGGGGCAGGGGCATGCTCATTCTCACGGTCATTCACACGGCCACTCACATGCTCACGACCATGCCCATGATCATGACCGTGAGCACAGCCGCGGTCATTCTCACAGCCGCGGTCATCCTCACAGCCACGCCCATGAGCACACGCATGAGCACTGATGCCATGGCGGGCCTGCCGGCGCAGGAGGATCTGGCGCTGTTGGGGCTGTTGCAGCTGGTGAGCCCGGCCTTGCCCATCGGCGCCTTTGCCTGGTCCCAGGGGCTGGAGAGTGCCTTCGAGCTTGGCTGGGTCACTCAGGAGCAGGAGCTTGGCGAGTGGATCGACGGCGTGCTGGAAGACGGGCTTGGCCGTTGCGAGCTGCCATTGTTGGTGCGCCTGCAGCAGGCGTGGGCCGAGGGAGATGCAGCGGTGCTCGACGAGTGGGATGGCTGGCTCAAGGCCACCCGTGAAACCGCCGAACTCAGCGATGAGGACGCGCGTCTCGGGGCGGCGCTGCTGCGCCTGCTCAGAAGTCTCGAGCTCGAACCGCCAAGCGCGCTGATGCCGCAGTCACCCGGCTACGTCACGGTGTTTGCCTGGGTGGCGCATCAGCGTGGGGTGCCACCGCGCCAGACCTTGATCGGCTTCGCCTGGGCCTGGCTCGAGAATCAGCTGGCGGTGGCCTGCAAGGCCATGCCGCTGGGACACACAGCCGCCCAACGCCTGACCGAGCAGCTGCGACCCCGTGTGGTGGAAATCGTCTCACAGGCGCTTGAGCGTTTGGATGGTGAGCTTGGCCCGATATTGCCGGGGCTGGCGCTCGCCTCCGCCCAGCACGAAACCCAATATTCCCGTCTGTTCAGGAGTTGAGCCAAGGCCGCCTGTCTTGAGGCGGCGACGCCTGAACCGACCGACATGAACGTCTGATATCTCACGAGAAAGGAAGCTGCCATGAAGCATTGTCTACGCGTAGGAGTGGGTGGGCCGGTGGGCTCCGGCAAGACGGCGCTGCTGCGCCAGCTGTGTCTGGCCCTGCGCGATCATTACGACATCGGGGTGGTCACCAATGACATCTACACCCGCGAAGATGCCGATTTCCTGCTGCGCCATGAAGCGCTGGATGCGGACCGCATCCTCGGGGTCGAGACCGGTGGCTGCCCGCATACCGCGATTCGCGAGGATGCCTCGATGAATCTGGCGGCCATCGATGATCTGCAGGCCCGCCATCCGGACATGGAGCTGGTGCTGGTGGAATCCGGCGGCGACAACCTGTCCGCGACCTTCAGCCCGGAGCTTTCCGATCTTACCCTCTATGTGATCGATGTCTCGGCAGGCGACAAGATTCCGCGCAAGGGCGGGCCGGGCATCACCAAGTCGGACCTTCTGATCATCAACAAGATCGACATCGCCGAGCAGGTGCATGCCTCGCTCGAGGTGATGGACCGCGATTCGCGCAAGATGCGCGGCGAACGGCCCTTCGTGTTCGCCAACCTGTATGACGGTGTCGGGCTGGAAGAGATCATCGCCTTCATTCTGGATCGCGGCATGCTGCCGGAGCGTCGCCCGCAAAAGCTGGCGGCACAGGCCTGACCGCGCAGCGTTTTCTGCCGCTGGCCTAGGATTCATTGTCTCCCGGCATTCGTCTCACCACGGGTGTCGGGGGATTCATCATCATCTTGTTCAGGAATGACACATGAAGCGTTCTCACTCCGCACTGCTTGCCACCTCGCTGCTGTTGGTGGCGACCTCGGCCTCCGCCCACCCCGGCCATGATGCCCAGGGGCTGATGGCGGGCCTGTCGCATCCCTTTACCGGGCTGGACCACCTGCTGGCCATGCTGGCCATCGGCATCTGGAGTGCGCGTCAGTCGCGGGCCTTGACGCTTGCCACGCCGCTGTTGATGGTCGTCGGCATGCTGGCGGGGGCGGGCATCGCGCTGCTCAGCGGTGGCCAGGCGCTGCATGCGCTGATCGCCGAGCAGGGCATTCTGCTCTCGGTGCTGGCCTCCGGTGCGCTGGTGGCGCTGCTGCTGCGTCTGCCGACCCTGTCCGGTGCCGTGATGGTCGCCGGCTTCATGGCCTGCCACGGCTTCGCCCATGCGCTGGAAATGCCGGCAGCAGGCAGCGCCTTGGGCTACATGGCGGGCTTCGTGGTCGCGACGCTGGCCTTGGCGTTGCTGGGCCGTGCAATCGGCCGGCGCCTGATGGGGGTACCCGCCATCGCTTCCCGTCTGGTGGGCGGAGCGGTGATGGCCTCTGCCGTGATGATGGCGGTCTGATCGTCACCTGAGATTTCGCTCGCGGCTAAAAAGTACCGCTGATTACACCACTTCACGCCCCGCTGGCTTGCCAGCGGGGCGTGTGTGTTTCTGCTTGCTGCGCGCTCTCGCCGTTCTGATGATCGCTTGGGGGATCTCACGCGCTGGGCGGCACTGGCAAAAAATGGCTGACGATAGATTATGTTATAACGTATCATTTGGCGTGTTTGATGATTGAGAATCCAGAGGTCCCCACGTCCAGGCACTTACCTGACCCTGCCCCAGGCCCTGATCCAGGCCCTGCGCCGGCAAAGATGCCTTCACGCGCAAGAGACGTGGCCAAGACCCTATCCTATCGAGGTACCGCCTGATGAATTCCCCACAAGTGCCCCTGTCGCAACCCCTGCCAGTCACCGTGCTGTCCGGCTTTCTGGGCGCCGGCAAGACGACGCTGCTCAATCACATCCTTGCCAACCGCGAAGGGCGTCGGGTGGCGGTGATCGTCAATGACATGAGCGAGGTCAACATCGATTCTGCCCTGGTGCGTGGCGCGCCCGGTACGGACAACGAGGTGACGCTCAATCGTGCCGAGGAGCAGCTGGTCGAGATGAGCAATGGCTGCATCTGCTGCACGCTGCGTGAAGACCTGCTCATCGAGGTACGGCGACTGGCCGAGGAAGGGCGCTTCGATTGCCTGGTGATCGAATCCACCGGCATTTCCGAGCCGCTGCCGGTGGCGGAAACCTTCACCTTCGAGGACGAGGACGGCCAGTGCCTCTCCAGTGTCGCGCGTCTCGACACCATGGTCACCGTCGTGGATGGCGCCAACTTCCTGACCCAGTATCGCGAGGCGCAGTCACTGGCGGAAGCCGGGGAAAGCCTCGGCGAAGACGATGAGCGCAATGTCGCGGATCTGCTCGTTGATCAGATCGAATTCTGTGATGTGCTGTTGATCAGCAAGACGGATCTGCTCGATGCCTCGCAGCTGGATGAGCTGAGCGCGGTGCTGCGCTCGCTCAACCCGGAGGCCGAGATTCTGCCCATGACGAAGGGCGCCGTGCCGCTTTCCAAGGTGCTGGACACTGGCCGCTTCAGTTTCGATCGCGCGCAACAGGCACCGGGCTGGCTGAAGGAGATGCGCGGCGAGCACGTGCCGGAGACCGAGGAATATGGCATCTCGAGTTTCTCCTACCATGCGCGTGTGCCGTTCCATCCCGAGAAATTCCACCAGCTGCTCCACGGAGACTGGTTCGGCGGCAAGCTGCTGCGCTCCAAGGGCTTCTTCTGGCTGGCCACGCTACCGCAGTTTGCCGGACAGTGGAGCCAGGCCGGCGGCATCGCGCACTACGGGTTCGGGGGCATGTTCTGGAAGGCGGTCCCGGAGGTCGAATGGCCAGAAGACCCCGAGTATCTGGAGTCGATCCGGGAAAAGTGGCAGGAGCCGTTCGGCGACATGCGCCAGGAGCTGGTATTCATCGGTCAGAACCTGGATGAAGCCCGTATCCGCCAGGCGCTGGACGACTGTCTGCTCGATGACGCCACGCTGCTGGCGGGCAAGGAAGCCTGGCGTGACCTGCCGGACCCGTTCCCCGCCTGGGAATGAACGACGGCGCGTGAGTCCCTGATCTGCTGATACTCGCCAAGACACCCCACTGATCCGCGATCAGTGGGGTGTTCTGTTTCTAAGTTCATTGCTCGATGCCCCTGCTCTACGTTCCTTGCAGGGATGGCCTTCCCGTTCAAGGCCGGCTGCCCATGCACGTCGGGTTTCCCCCGGTGGGTCATCGAGTCAACTCATGACGGCTTGGCTGAGCGTTACGTCGCTTGAGCGATACCCAGAGGGGGAGTGTCAGGGCAGAAGCGATGCTGAAAGTGCCAAGCCATTGAAGGGCCCCGAATGACTCGCCCATCCACACAAAGCCCAGCACCGTTGCCGTCAGCGGGCTGAAGATACCCAGCAGTGATGCGGAAAATGCGGGCAGTCGCTGGATGCCGGCAAACCAGAGGCCATAGCCGAGCACTCCACCCGGCAGGATCAGGTAGCCATAGCCCAGCAGCTGTTGCAGCTCGAGATTGGTCGGTATGCCTTCCGACCAGGCGGCCAGGGGCAGCAACAACAGTCCACCGAAGATCAATTGCCAGCCCGTCAGGCTCAATTGACTGACGTCGGGCGGACGTTGCCAGCGCTTGCTGAGTACGATGCCGGCGGCCATCGAGACAGCACCGAGCAGCGCGATCCCGACCCCTGTCATGTCCAGTCCACCTTGGCCGGGATTGAGCAGCAGCACCACTCCGACCATGCCCAGTCCACACTGCATTGCGGCTGCCATGCTGAAGCCTGTCCCCAGCCACCAGCGGCTCAGCAGTAGAACCCACACTGACTGACTTGCCAGCAGCAAGGCGGCCATGCTGCCGGGGATGCGGTAGGCAGCGGCAAACAGGCAGGTAAAGAAGAGTCCGATATTGAGAGTGCCCAGCACCATGGCCTTCACCCACCACCCTCCCGGCAAGGTCTGTCGAGTCCAGAGCAGAATCAGCATTCCCGCGGGCAGGGCGCGAATGGTGGCTGCGGTGAATGGGGTGTCGGCAGGGAGAAGGGTCTGTGTCACCAGGTAAGTACTCCCCCATATGATCGGGGCCGTGGCGGTCATGGCGAGAACCTTCAGGCGTGAAGATGGCATATTTGTCTCTCCTTTAAGTATCTTTTTGAAAAGATAATCTTGAGAATACTCGCAAAACCGCCGCCATCAAAGTATCTTTTTGGAAAGATAACTGGGAGGTTTCATGATGACGGATGCCGTGGATCGCATTCTTGCGCAGTGGGAGAAGGCTCGCCCCGATCTGGATTGTCGGCCGATGGGCATATTCGGGCGTATCAGTCGGGCAGGTCGCGTGTTTGGCTCGAGGATGGAGCAGGTATTCGAGAAGGAGGGCCTGTCGACTGTCGAGTTCGACATCCTGGCGACGCTGCGACGTTCGCAGGCGCCATTGACCCCGACTCAGCTGTATCAGACGTTGATGCTCTCTTCCGGTGCCATGAGCACGCGGATAGATCAGCTGGTGAAGCGAGGGTTGTTGCAGCGCCAGGCCAGTGATGAGGATCGGCGCAGCAATCGTGTCGCGCTGACGGAAGCAGGGCGTCGTCTGATCGACACCACTCTGGAAGCGCATGTCGAGAATCAGCAACGGATGGCGAGTGCGCTGGACAGCGATGAACAACATCAGCTTGCCTGTCTGCTGCGCAAGCTGATGACTGATGAACAACGCTAGCTATCGTGCAGCACCCATCGGGCCTCTGTATGGGCATGCACCAGCTCACCCTCGAGCAGACGCTTCGCTGCTGGTCTGTGAGACAAGGCATGAGACAAGGCGTGAGATGCGTGCCGCTGCACTGCTCAGGGCAAACAGCAGGGTGGCCAGGCACACGATGGTGGGGCCGGTGGGGGTATCCAGCCAGTAGGCCGCCTGCAGTCCGCCGGTGGTGGAGACTCCGCCGATGAGGGCGGCGGCGATCGCCATCAGCTCCGGGGTGTGACAGAAGCGGCGCGCCGTGGCCGCCGGGATGATCAGCAGCGCGGTGATCAACAGCGCACCGACCACCTTCAATGCAACCGCGACCACCACGGCCAGCGACAGTGTCAGCACCAACTGCTCGCGTCGCGGGTTGATGCCGCTGGCACGCGCCAGGTCCTCATTCAGGGTGGCGGTGAGCAGCGCTGACCAGCGCCAGTAGATGAGGCCGATGACCAGCACGCCACCTGCGGCGATGATCAAAAGATCCGTCTTGCTGACCGCCAGAATATCGCCGAACAGATAGGCCATAAGGTCAATGCGTACGCCGGGCAGGAAGGAGACGGCCACCAGGCCGAAGGCGAGTGCGGAGTGCGCCATCACGCCAAGCAGGGTGTCCATGGCGTAGCCGCGTCCGCTGAGCAGCGTGACCAGGGTCGCCATGATCAGCGAGACGACGAGCACGCCGGCCAGAATCGAGGTGGACATCAAGAGCGACAGCGCCACGCCGAGGATCGCGGCATGGGCCGTGGCGTCGCCGAAATAGGCCATGCGTCGCCAGACGACGAAACAGCCCAGCGGCGCTGCCGCAAGCGCCACGAATATCCCGGCCAGGGCGGCGCGGAGCATGAAGTCATCCAGTATCAGTCCCTCAAACATCAGTGACACCCCTCTGCGGTCGGTGCGATGAGCTGGAGCGCTGGCTCCCGACGCTGCGTTGTCTGCTTGAGTACAGGCTTGGCTGCAGGCGCGGGTCTGGACGCGGGCCGACAGGTGGGCGCAGCGTCAGCGGGCGCGTGAGTGTGAGAGTCAGAGTGGTCGTGAGAGCGAGCAGGAGAGTGATCGTGGGAGTGAGCAGAAGAATGCTCATGGCGATAGAAGGCCAGGGCATCAGCGGTATCGAGCCCGAACAGATCCTGGTAGGCCGGTGAGGCCATGACACGCTCAGGCGTGCCCTGACAGCAGACGTGGCCATGCAGGCAGACGACACGATCGGAGGCGCGCATCACCACATGCAGCTCGTGACTGACCATCAGTACCCCGCAGCCGAGGGTGTGGCGGACACGGTCGATCTGACGGTAGAAATCCGCGATGCCACGGTGATCCAGCCCCTGGGTCGCCTCATCGAGCAGCAATATATCGGGCGAATCCATCAGGGCACGGGCCAGCAGAATACGCTGGAACTGTCCCCCCGAAAGATCGGCGATCTGCTGTTGCTCGACACCGGGGATGCCGGCCTGCGCCAGGGCATGTGCCACCGCCGCGCGCGAATGGCGATGGGGCAGATTCAGGAAACGCACCACCGTCATCGGCAGTGTCGGGTCCAGGCTCAGGCGCTGGGGCACGTAGCCGATTCTGCAGCCTTGCTGACGATGTATCTGCCCGCTCGTCGGGGACACCGCCCCGATGATGCTGCGCAGCAACGTGGACTTGCCTGAGCCATTGGGGCCTACCAGGGTGACGATTTCGCCGCGCTCAACCTCGAGGTCTATCGCATCGAGGATGCGATGCCTGCCGAGCGCGACACACAGATTCTTGATCGATAACAGCGACATGGGGACCTCTTGGCGCTGAAGAGTTGACGGGTCAGTGACCATTAATGTTATGTTATAACATATTGAGGGTGGCCATTGCAGCCTTCGATCTTCCTTCCGTGATTTCGCTTCTATTGGAGAACCGCCATGCGCCATCGGTTACTGCCTTCCCTCTCTCTGCCCTTGATGCTGGCACCTGCCTTGGCAGTGGCCGAGGTGCCATCGGTCGCGGTGGACATCCCCCCGGTGCACTCACTGGTGGCACGTGTCATGGGGGAGCTGGGCAGCCCCGATCTGGTCATCCAGTCAGGCGCCTCACCGCATGGCTATTCCATGCGACCTTCCGAGGCCAGAGCACTGTCCGATGCGGATGTGGTGTTTTTCGTCAGTGATGAGCTGACCCCCTGGCTTGCCAAGGCGCGTGCGTCGCTGGCCGCGGATGCCGATGCCGTCGAGCTGATGGAGGTGCCGGGCACCCTGCACCTGACCTATCGCTCGGGCCCCACCTTCGAGGCACATCATCACGCTGATGAAGCGTCTTCCGCCCATGGCGAAGCGCAGGGCGAAGAGCACGACAAGCATGGTGGCCACGACGAGCATCACGATGGCGATCACGAAGCCCATGCGGATGACGATGAGCATCACGACGAGCATGGTCACGACGGCGAGAATCCCCATGGCTGGCTGGACCCGGTGAATGCTCACACCTGGCTGGGCGCCATTGCGGAGTCACTGGCAGCACAGGACCCGGAGCACGCGGCGACCTATCGCAGCAATGCCCGAGCGGGGCAGCAGGAGCTTGAGGCGCTGACCGAGTCACTGTCAGCGCGTCTGGCTCAGGTGCAGGGCACTCGCTACATCGTCTTCCATGATGCCTATCAGTACTTCGAGCACCGCTTCGATGTGCCGGCGTCTGGTGCCATCTCGCTGGGCGATGCCTCCACCCCCAGCCCGGCCCGCGTCAAGGAGATCCAGGCGCGCGTGAAGCAGGACGACATCCAGTGCGTCTTCCGAGAGCCACAGTACAACCCGGCGTTGATCGAGAGCGTCTTCGAGGGCACCGGCGTCAAGACCTCCATCGTCTTCGAGCCGCTGGGTGTCGGGCTGCCGCTGGGCGAGACGCTGTATCCGCAGCTGATCGAGCGCCTGGGGCAGGGCATCCTGCGTTGCGCCGACGCCTGATCGCCCCGTGACACGACGACGGGGGGCGCTGTCGGCCCCCGTCTTTTCTCAAGAGCCTCATCCTCAAGGGAGAGCCACCGCATGCCCCATCCGACATCGCCACCGCTGAGTGAGCGTGATGCAGAGTTCTGCATCAATGCCGCGACGCGCACGCTGGAGCGCTGGGCGATCGCCGTCACGCGCGGGGAGAAGGAGACACTTCTCTCGCTGTATGCAGAGGACGCGATTCTGGTGCCGACGGTCGCCGATGATGTGCGTGAAAATCGCCAGCAACGACAGGCCTACTTCGATGGCTTTCTCGCCAATGAAGCGCTGGCCTGCGAGTTGGGGGAGTACTCACCCCGAGTCAGTCGCAAGCTGGGTACCGTCGTGATCGGAGGGCACTACACCTTCGAGTATCGCGCCGCTGACGAGACGGTCACGATTGCGGCCCGTTTTCTGTTCACCTTCGAGGAGATTCTCGGCGAGTGGAAGATCACCGGCCATCATTCCTCGCGACTGGCGGGATGATCCTGCGCTGACGACGAGCCGTCCGCGCTCTATTCCTTCGGACTCTGTTTTTGCAGCGTTCTGTTCTTTGCCTCTCGCTACACTCCCCACACTTCGGCTGGTTCAGTGCCGCCTTCTTGCATCGTGAGGGAGGCGGTCACCGACGAGGGCCGCTTTGGATATCTGACGAATGACCGCAATACTCCCCGACGTTTCCCTGACCGAGCGCTCGCGCTCCTTGAGCCCCCTGGAATGGGTGGGCATGCAGGGGATCGATCTGCCTGTACTCATCGAGGAGGGCGATTATCGCCGTGAATTGCATGCCCGAGTGGATGCGCAGGTCGACCTGCCGATGCCGCACACCAAGGGCATTCACATGTCGCGCCTTTATCGCCTGCTGGATGGGCTGGCAGAGGGTAAGCCACTGACTCCGGGCAACCTGCAGGAGGTGCTCGCCGCGATGGTGGCAAGCCATCACGACTGCGCCTCTCGCAATGCGCGCGTCAGGCTGGAATTCGCGCTGCTGGTGAAGCGTCCGGCGCTAGTCACGCCTAAGCTCTCAGGCTGGAAGTCCTACCCCGTCACGCTGGAGGCCAGTCTGCACGAGGGCAGGTTCACGCTGCAGGCCAGTGTCACGGTGGGCTATTCCTCCACCTGTCCGTGCTCGGCGGCCCTGTCGCGCCAGCTGATCGAGCAGGCCTTCCTGGCGGCTCATCGCAATGACACCACGCTGACGCCTGCGCAGGTCGCCGAGTGGCTCACCCATAACGCCACCCTGGCCACGCCCCACAGCCAGCGTAGCGAGGCGCAGGTCCAGGTCGAGCTGAAGCCCACGGCGCAGGATCTGGGGTTGATTGCGCTGATTAATGCCATCGAGCAGGCCGTGGCCACGCCGGTCCAGACGGCCGTGAAACGCGCCGATGAGCAAGCCTTCGCGGCGCTCAATGGCCAGAACCTGATGTTCGTCGAAGACGCCGCACGCAGGTTGATCAATGGCCTGGCGATCTCAGACGGCGAGGCACATGTCCACGTGCGGCATATCGAAAGCCTTCATCCCCACGACGCCGTGGCCTGGGGTCGCCGTGACTGAGTGATGCCCAGCCTCATTCGCCCGTTATGCCCTTTTTCGAGACGTTGGTGTCTTTGATCTGCATGCACGCCCCGTCGAGGAAATCGGCGGGGTTTTTGGTTTTGCAGGGCTGAAAAACTCCAGACACCGCGGCTGACGATAGCAGACGGATGATGTCGGTATGTGGTTTGCCATCCAGTCCAGATGGGATGGTGAGAGGAGGATTGTTGCGTATTTCGCTAGACAAAGGTCTATTTCTGCGGTGGTGTGATTGACCGATGCGGCAGTGGACGACTAAGTTTTGCTTCATCTGGTATGGTTTGCAGTCCACTTGAGGGAGTGGAATTTGAACGTGACGCACGTGAGTCAGTCTCGCCAACACAGACTCAGGTCCGGAGCGATCAAGCGGCAAGCCAGACCCGATACGTCCATACCCCACAACAGAACAATCAAAGGGATTCGACAATGAAGCGAGCCATGCTTGCCGCCACGCTGTTAGCCGCCGCCTTGGGTACCACCACTGCGCATGCCGAGAAGATCGTGTTTGCCATCGGCGGAAGCCCCAACAGTCTGCAGGGCCAGACTGCGCAACATTTCGCCGATAGTCTGCAGGCTCGACTCGGGGATGAGCATCAGGTCGAGTACTACCACAGCGGTCAGCTGGGCGATGAGCGCCAGCTGATCCAGAAGCTGCGCCTCGGCACGGTCGATCTGGCCGCGATTTCCTCGGTGATGTCATCCGTCTCGCCAAGCTTTGCACTGTTTGACATGCCGTTCATGGTCAAGGATCGCGAGCATCTCAAGCGCATCGATGACGAGATCGTGATGACCGACCTGGCCGAGGATGCCAAGGCCAAGGGCCTCAAGCTGGTCTCCACCTGGGAGAACGGCTTCCGCCAGATCACCAACAATGAACATCCCGTGGTGGAGCCGGAAGACCTGGACGGCCTGAAGCTGCGCACCCCGCAGAGTGAATGGCGTACCGGCATGTTCACGGCGTGGGGCGCCAATCCGACACCGATGGCCTTCTCGGAAGTCTTCGTGGCACTCCAGACCGGGGTGGTCGATGGCCAGGAGAACCCGCTGTCCAACATCGATGGCGCCAAGTTCCAGGAGGTCCAGAAGTACCTGTCACTCTCCAATCATGTCTATTCGCCCATCTGGCTGACCAGCAGTCAGGCCGGCTGGGGCAAGATGCCCGAGGACGTGAAGGCCGCGATTGCCGAGGTGTCCGCCGAGACCCAGAGCTGGGCCTTCGCCAAGGGCGCAGAACTGGATGACAAGCTGCTGGCAAGCCTCAAGGCGGGCGGCATGGCCGTCAATGAGGTGGATCGGGATGCCTTCGTCACCGCGAGTGCGCCGGTCTATCAGGCGTTCTCCGACAAGGTCGACGGTGGCCAGGCGATGGTCGACCGGGCCATGGCACTGGCCAAGGAGTAAGTCATGAGCTCGCATTCCCATGCGGCCAAGGCAACCTTCCCCACCGAGAGTGGGGAAGGACTGACGGCTACGACTGATGTGACCCTGCTGGACAGAGTCAACCAGGTGGTGGAGCGCTGCCTGGAAGTGTTCACCGTCGGGTTGCTGCTCTCGCTGACGGTAATCGTGCTGGCGGCGGTGGCCTTGCGTACCTTCGGTGGCTCCTTGCCCTGGTATGACGAAGTCGCCTCGATCAATCTGGCCTGGCTCAGCTTCTATGGCGCTGGTCTGGCGGCTCTGAAGCGTTCCCACATGGGCTTCCCGGGCCTGATCACCAAGGCGCCCATCGCACTGCGCAGTACGCTGTTCATTACCTCTGAGCTAATCGTGATCGGATTCTTTGCTGTGGTGGGCTGGTTCGGTTACCAGGTGCTGGACGTGCTGGCCTGGGACTCCCTCATCGCCTTGCCGGCCATCGGTCTGGACGTCACCCAGTCGGTGATTCCGATCAGTGCGGCGCTCTTCATCCTGTGTGAACTGCTGAGTCTGCCTCATGCCTGGCGCAAGATGTGTGCAGGCGTCAACAGTGAAGAGGAAGAGATCGCGGAAGCCATCCGTCTGGCCGAGCAAGACCTCAAGGAGCACCGTTCATGACGCTACTGATCATTATCGCGGCGCTGTTCGCACTGGTGTTGATCAACGTGCCCATTGCGGTCGCCATCGGCACCGTCGGGGTCGTCGGAGTGGTGATCTTCATGGGCGTGGATGCGCTGGTGAACGTGCCGCTGACTCTCTTCAATGGCGCCACCAAGTTCCCGCTGATCGCGATTCCGCTGTTCATTCTGGCCGGCGCGCTGATGAATACCTCGGGCATCTCCATGCGACTGATCAACCTCGTCACGGCCATGGTCGGATTCGTGCGCGGTGGCCTGGCCATGGTCAATGTCGGGGTATCGCTGTTCTTCGCCGAAATTTCCGGCTCTGCGGTGGCCGATGTGGCCGCGACGGGTTCGGTGCTGATTCCCGAGATGAAGAAGCGCAAGTACACGCCGCAGTTCTCGGCGGCGATCACGTCGTCTTCGGCATCGCTTGCCATCATCATTCCGCCGTCGCTGTCGATGATTCTCTACGGAGCCATCGCGGACACGTCCATCGTCAAGCTGTTCGTCGCCGGCATCATCCCGGGGATTCTGGGTGGTCTGGGGCTGGCGATGCTCTGCTACTACTACGCCCGCAAGTACGACATGCCGCGCGAGGCTGCCTTCTCGCTGTCGACACTCGGCAAGGCGTTCCGCGAGGCCTTCTGGGCCCTGACGCTGCCGGTCATCATTCTGGGCGGCATCTTCGGCGGCTTCGTGACCGCCACCGAAGGCGCGGGCATCGCCGTGCTGGCGGCACTGGTCATCGGGGGGCTGGTCTATCGTGAGCTGAACCTGCAGGTGCTGTATCGCGCGGTGATCGATGGCGTGATCCAGACTTCCGTCGTGATGCTGCTGGTCGCCACATCCGCGGTGCTGGGGCTCTTCCTCACCGAGATGCAGCTGCCGCAACAGCTGGCCCAGGAGATCACCGCGATCACCACGGACCCGGTGGCAGTGCTGGCGTTGCTCAACATCCTGCTGCTCCTGCTTGGCATGTTCCTGCATGGTGCCGCTGCCATCATTCTGGTGGTACCGATCGTGATGCCGTTGATCCAGCAGATCGGCATCGACCCCATCCACTTCGGCCTGATCCTGACTCTCAATCTGGCCATCGGTCAGCAGACGCCGCCAGTGGCCTCGGTACTGGCCACCTCATGCTCCATCGCCAAGACGGACATGTGGGAAACCACCAAGGTCAATCTGCCGATGATCTTCGTGCTCTTCCTGGTGCTGATGCTGGTCACCTACGTGCCAGCGATTCCCATGAGTCTTGTCGAGCACTTCTATGGTTGATAGCTATGGTTGAGCGCTATGGCTGAGAGATAAGGTTGAGAGGGCAGTGATGGAGACTGCTCACCAGACACGCCAAGGCCGCCCTTTGAGGCGGCCTTGGCATGTCTGAATTAGATGAGTGAAATAGGCGAGTGAAATAGGCGAGTGAAATAGGCGAGTGAAATAGGCGAGTGAAATAGGCGAG
>NZ_JARWKS010000020.1:0-75015 GCF_029846405.1 Cobetia sp. 29-18-1 | reverse complement strand
GTGCATCGAGCGTTTTGAGTTCCCAAAGTGTCAACCTATTTCAGGACTAGACACTCGTCTTTTTACGATATTACGCTACGCGCCCGCTCTCTCAGCACAATCCGGCTCGACTCAGTCCAGCTGCTCGCGATTGCAGAAGGCTACCAGCACCTTGATCAGCATGGCGACATCGGCACTGCCGGATGTCTCACGAATCGAGTGCATGCCCCACTGCGGCAGCCCCACATCCAGGGTCGGCACCCCCACCTCACTGGCGGTGATCGGCCCGATGGTGCTGCCACAGCCCATGTCGGCACGACTGACGAAGGTCTGCACCGGCATATCCTGCTCGCGGCACATCTCGCGGAACAGCCCGGCCGTGGTGCTGTTGGTGGCGTAACGCTGATTGGCATTGACCTTGATGACCGGCCCCTCATTCAACTTCGGCCCATGCCCCGCATCATGCTTGTCCGCGAAATTGGGGTGCACGGCGTGGGCATTATCGCAAGAAATCATCAAGGAGCGCTGCACGAGGCACTGATAGCCTTCTTCGCTGTCCAAGCCGACGTAGTGATTGATGCGCTTGAGCACATCGGCCAGGAAGGGCCCCTGGGCACCACAGGCGCTGGCACTGCCGACTTCTTCATGATCGGTGGTGACGAACAGCGCCCCCTGACTGCCATCGGCCTCCAACAGCGCCTCGAGACCGACGAAGCAGGACAGCAGATTGTCGAGGCGCGCACTGGTGATCAACTCACCCTTCAGCCCCGACTGCGCCGCCGGCTGCAGATCATGCAGGCCCAGCTCGAAGTCGACGACATCCGCGACCCGCACGCCGTGCTGCTCCTCGATCAGCTCGATCAACAGCGCATTGAAGGCCTCCGTGGGCGTCCCGGCCTCTTCCCCAAGCTGCATGACCACGGCTGACATCTGGGTCTGGGCATTGATGGCACGCCCGCTGTTGACGTCACGATCCAGATGGATCGCCAGGCTCGGCACGCAGGCAAACGGACGCATGACCGTCAGCAGCAGCGTCTCGCGACGACCGTCCGCATGCCGCACCTGGACACGGCCCGCAAGCCCCAGATCGCGATCGAACCAGGTGCTCAGCAACACGCCGCCATAGGTCTCGACGCCCAGCGTCAACCAGCCCTGACTGGCCTGTGCCGGATTGGGCTTCAGACGCAGACAGGGCGAATCGGTGTGCGCACCGATCATCCGAAGTGAGCTCAGCGACGTATCACCCTTCGGGAGCTGAAAGGCGATCAACGAGGAATCATTGCGCGTGACATAGGCGCGCTCACCGGGCACCAGCTGCCAGGAAGACGTCTCGCTGAGGCGACGATAGCCCGCCTGTTCAAGACGCTGCGCCATGGAAGCCGTCGCGTGCCACGGCGTGGGAGAAGAAGACAGGAAGTCGAGCAGTGCGGGAACGCGGGAATCCGCAATCGCATGAGTCATGATGGCGTCTGGTCCTCGAAGATATATGCAAGGCACTGTATAAGAAGAAACATGATGGGGAAAACCTGTGACGACCCTTCGATGACATGACTGCCATCCAGTCACCATTCAGCGGGGCGTCGAGAAGCGCGGCATGCCAGCCAAAGCCCTGCGCTGACAGAGTTTTCACAACCCCAACGCATCAACGCCAGACAACTGTGTATGGTGCGTGAGACTGCTACAATGCCCGCTCGACCCCCTGCGGGGAGGTCGTTCAGGGAGCAGAGTGTACATGAATCGGGAGTGCTTCATTGATGAGCCTGTTCGCAAACGTCCGGCGCACGGCATTCGTTGCCCTGTGTCTTGCCATGGCCGGCCCTGCCAGTGCCGCGGTCACCCCTACTGACGCCGATGCACAGGCTGCTCGCGAAGTTGCCGAGTCTTTGCGCTATGGGCATTACGAAGATGTGACCCTGGATGACCACTGGGCCAACCGCGCCTTTACGCAATACCTCAAGACTCTCGACCCCCAGAAAGCCTATCTGCTGGATGCGGACATCAGCGAGTTCAGCGACCTGCGCCATGATTTCGACGACGCCATGGTCGATGGTGATCTCGAGCGCATCTATGGGCTCTACGAGCGCTATCAGCAACGCCTCACCGCACGCCTCACCTGGCTGGTGAAGACACTGGACGCCAAGCCGAGCTTCGATTTCGACAAGGACGATCGCCTGGCGCTGGACCGCAAGGACAGCCCGTGGGCCGATAGCGAGCAGGAGCTCGACGAGCTGTGGCGCAAGCGCCTCAAGAATGCCTGGCTGTCGATGTCGCTGTCCGACAAGAGCGATGACGAGATCGCCAAGACGCTCAGCGAGCGCTATTCCAACCAGCTCAAGCGCATCAAGCAGACCAACGATGAAGATATCCTGACGCTGGTGATGCATGCCGTGACCGGCAGCATCGATCCGCACAGCGAATACTTCTCGCCGCGCCAGGGCGAATCCTTCGATATCCAGATGAAGCTGTCACTGGACGGCATCGGCGCCCTGCTGCAATCCGAAGGCGAATACGTCAAGGTCTCGAGCCTCGTGCCCGGCGGCCCTGCCGAGAAGGATGGCGAGCTCAAGCCGGCTGATCGCATCGTGGCCGTCGGCCAGGGTCAGGGCGACAGCGAGTGGACCAACGTGGTCGGCATGCGCCTGGATGACGTCGTGGACCTGATCCGCGGCCCGAAGGGCTCCGTCGTGCGCCTGGAAGTGATTCCGGCCCAGTCGCTGGATGTCACCAAGACGCGTGAACTGGATATCACCCGCGATACCGTCAAGCTCGAGGACCAGGCCGCCAATGCCAAGGTCATCGACGTCAAGCGCGATGACGGCGTCCACAGGATCGGCGTCATTCATGTGCCCGCCTTCTATGTCGATTTCGATGCCTGGCAGGCCGGTGAAGACGACTATCGCAGCACCACCCGCGACGTGGCGCGCCTGATCGACGAACTGAAGGCCAAGCAGGTGGAAGGCATCATTCTCGATCTGCGCAACAACGGTGGCGGCGCCCTGCAGGAAGCCAATTCGATGATCGGCCTGTTCATCGATCGCGGTCCCACCGTGCAGGTGCGTGACGCACGCGGCCGTATCAGCCTCTACGGCGATACCGACGCCGGCACCCACTATGACGGCCCGCTGACCGTGCTGGTCAACCGCCTCTCGGCCTCGGCATCCGAAATCTTCGCCGGCGCGATCCAGGACTACGGCCGCGGCCCGATTCTCGGCAGCCAGACCTTCGGCAAGGGCACGGTGCAGACCATCTCCTCGCTGAGCGAAGGCGAGATCAAGCTGACCCGCGCCAAGTTCTATCGCATCTCCGGCGACTCGACCCAGAACAAGGGCGTGAAGCCGGACATCGCCTTCCCCAGCGTCATCGACCCGCAGGAGATCGGCGAATCCAGCCTCGATTACGCGCTGCCCTGGGACCAGGTGCGCCCGGTGAAGTATCGCCGCTACGGTGATCCGGCACGCTATCTGGCCGCATTGCGCGCCCGCCACCAGAGCCGCGTCGAACAGGACCCCAACTTCAGCTACCTGAAGAGCGAAGTCGCGCTGTCAAAGGCACTCCGCGCGCAGCAGACCAGCATCAGCCTCAATCGCGAGCAGCGCAAACGCGAGATGGATGCCCAGGAAGCCGAGCAGCTGGCACTGGAAAACAAGCGCCGTCGTGCCCTCAATCTCGAGCCACTGACAAGCTTTGCCGAACTCGATGCCGCCAGCTACCACATCTCTTCCCCCGAGAGTGATCCCGAGCAGGAAGCCGATATCGAAGACGCCAGCAGCGACAAGGAAGCCAAGGACCCGATCGATCAGGCCCAGCTTCAGGAAAGTGCCGAGATCCTGCTCGACTACGCCCACCTCACCGGTGATCGCTAGACTCTCGTGATTCACACCACGGCCACCACCTGACGGACACGGTCGACCGCCAAGGCCCCTGCTCTCATGCAACACCGAGCGCAGGGGCTTTTTTCGTGCCACAAAGAAAGCCTGTGGCACGCAGCATCACGGCCGCGCGAGGCAGCAACGCGCGCACAACAACGCACAGGCAGCAACACATACGAAGCAACGACAGGACAGAAAACGTAGCAGCAGAAACGGAATGGCATGCATCGCAACGCCAGGCAGCTGCCGCGCAGAGGATGACAGCAGAATGCTGGCGACGCGGGAACACGCTCTCGACGCAGAAAGCACGAAATGCCGAAGCAGCACGAAATACCAAAGCAAGATGCGGAGCAGGAACGGACTGGCGAGCTGAACTAAGGAAGCAGGGTTTGCGAACAGAGATCAGAAACAGGACTTGTGGCCAGGGCCAACAAGCAAGGCTCAGGCAGCGATGGTGCGACCAGCAGAGAACACGAGGGGAAGCAGGGAAGTGATATTGGCTCCTCGAACAGGACTCGAACCTGTGACCCAATGATTAACAGTCATTTGCTCTACCAACTGAGCTATCGAGGAACAACAAAATATCGATCGATATCAGGGCGATATCGAAACTGACGACGAGGAACTCATCTATCAGCGTCATTTCCGGCATTGGCAGGAAGCCTTGGATTGGCTCCTCGAACAGGACTCGAACCTGTGACCCAATGATTAACAGTCATTTGCTCTACCAACTGAGCTATCGAGGAACGACCGGAAATCCATCTGTCAGTGACATCATCATGGATGCTATCAGGCTGACATTTCAAGCATGCTGCATGTGCTATTGGCTCCTCGAACAGGACTCGAACCTGTGACCCAATGATTAACAGTCATTTGCTCTACCAACTGAGCTATCGAGGAACAACCTTGAACACGCGACGAATTATACGGAAATACTCAATGGCGTCAACCACCTTCGGCCATTCAGACCACCGCAGAACTCGTTCGATTCCTCCTGCCGGATCCACCTCCGAAAGCGCACGAAGCGACATCCAGATGTGACAAGGCCCGCACGGATGCAGGCCTTGGAATCACTGGTGGCTACACCCTGATTTGAACAGGGGACCCCATCATTATGAGTGATGTGCTCTAACCAGCTGAGCTATGTAGCCACACGACGAGGCGTATATTGCAGGTCAGGCTGCTGAATTGCAAGCACTTTTTATCAAAAGCTCAACAGACGAGCCCGACGGGCCGATCAGATCCCCAGCGATGTCTTCACCGCGGCAAGGCCAGGCTGACCCTCCACGGTCTCGACTCCCTTGAGCCAGGCCTCCAGCACCTGCGGGTTCTGCTTGAGCCAACTGGCCGCCGCGTCATCCAGATCTTCGCCGCCATCCATGATGTCGCCCATCAGCTGGTTTTCCATCTCCAGGGTGAACTCGAGATTGGAAAGCAGGGCCCCGACGTTGGTGCATGCCTCGCTGTAGCCCGCGCGAGTATTGGTATACACCGTCGCACCGCCCAGATTCGGCCCGAAGTAATCATCGGCCCCTTCCAGATAGCCCATCTCGAAGCGGGTATTCATCGGGTGCGGTTCCCAGCCGAGGAACACCACCCATTCCTTGGCGGTAATCTTCGACTTCACTTCCGCCAGCATGCCGGCTTCCGAAGAGTCGATCATCTCGAACTCGCCCATGCCGAAGGCGTCGTCATCGATCATGTCGGCAATGATCATGTTGCCGTCGTTGCCCGCCTCTATTCCGTAGATGCGACCATCGAATTTCTCGAGGTTGTCGGCAAGGTCCGCCACCGAGGTCACGCCGGCATCCAGCACATACTGCGGCACCGCCAGGGTGTATTTCGCGCCCTGGAGATTGGCGCGCGGGCGATCGACCTGCCCCTTGTCGATGTAAGGGTCACTGATGGAGGCCATCGACGGCATCCAGTTGCCCAGGAAGACATCGAAGTCATCATTCTTCATGCCGGCATAGGCGATCGGCACCGAGATGGTGTCAGAGGTCGTCTCATAGCCCAGCCCCTCCAGCACGGCACGCGTCAGGGCGGTGGTTGCCGTGATGTCCGTCCAGCCGACTTCGGCGAAACGCACCGTGCGACATTCCTCCGACACGGCGGCCTGGGCCTGATTCGCCATGACCGGCACGGCGATGACGCCCAGTGCCAACAGCACCTTACCAGGTGATCGTTTCATGCTAACCCCTTGTTTTATTGTTCGTTGTCATTCAACTCTCGACCATCGGCGCAACGTTCAACCTACGTTGAGATCGACATGCTGCCCCTCCATGTTCTACCGCACTGTAGCGCTTTTACCAACCGGCCTCGCCAACCCACAGTCTTGAACGCCCGCCTGTCGCTGGCCGCCACCTGCTGTCGATTCCTCGTGCGCCTCTCCCTCCTGACCATCCCTGACCGTCCTCTGACCGCCCCCTGACTGCTTCCGGCTGCCCCGCCTTGCCTCAACTTGACGCATCGGGAACCAGCCTCTACACTTTTTGTTAATTGAACGTTCAATAAAAACTTTGCGCACGACAGCATGGTGCAGCGCTCGCGGCAAACCGGTGATGATCCAGTACCATGGCCACACCAAGTGTCACACCGACCCGATATACGAAAAGGACTCCGTTGATGCCCAAAGTGGGAATGGAACCTATCCGCCGCCGCCAGTTGATCCAGGCCACCATGCAAGCCATCGATGAGGCAGGACTCGCCGACGCGACCGTGGCCCGTATCGCCCGTCACGCAGGTGTGTCCACCGGCATCATCAGCCACTATTTCGGCGGCAAGGATGGCTTGATGGAAGCCACCATGCGCCAGATTCTCACTGACCTGCGCAGCGCCGTCAGTGAGCGTCGCGCCGCACTGGCCGACGATGACGTCCGCAGCCACCTGCGCGCGGTGATCGACGGCAACTTTGACCGCAGCCAGGTCAGTCAGAGCGTCTCCAAGACCTGGCTGGCCTTCTGGGCCTCCAGCATGCACCGCATTCCGCTGGAACGCCTGCAGCGGGTCAACGACAGGCGGCTGATCTCCAATCTGTGTGCCCTGTTCCGCCGCTGCATGCCGCTGCACGAGGCACGTGATGCCGCGGCCGGACTGGCCGCCTTGATCGACGGCCTGTGGTTGCGCGGTACGCTGGACCCGACCGGCCTCGATGTCGAGCGCGCACGCCGCCTCGCCTACGAATATGTCGACTACCAGCTGACACGTCACATGGCAGCATCCCTGAACGCGACAGACTCCCCCACTTCCCCTGAACCCAGTAAGGAGCGCACGCATGGCTAACGGCAACGCAAGCTTCCCGACCCAGACCCTCTACATCGGTGGCCGTCGGGTCGAAGCCACCTCCGGCGAGACCTTCGAGACCGTCAACCCGGCCACCGGCGAAGTCATCGCCGAGATCCAGCAGGCCAGCGGTGCCGACGTCGATACCGCCGTCGAAAGCGCCCTGCAGGGTCAGAAGGTGTGGGCCGCGATGACCGGCATGGAGCGTTCACGCATCCTGCGTCGCGCCGTGGACCTGCTGCGCGAGCGCAACGACGAACTGGCGCTGCTCGAGACTCTCGACACCGGCAAGCCGCTGTCCGAGACCGAAGCGGTCGACATCGTCACCGGTGCCGATGCACTCGAGTACTACGCGGGCCTCGCGCCGGCCATCGAAGGCAGCCAGATGCCGCTGCGTCAGGAAGCCTTCGTCTATACCCGCAAGGAGCCGCTGGGCGTCATCGGCGCCATCGGTGCCTGGAACTACCCGATCCAGATCGCCTGCTGGAAGTCTGCCCCGGCCCTCGCCGCCGGCAACGCCATGGTCTTCAAGCCCAGCGAAGTCACGCCGCTGAGCGCACTGAAGCTGGCCGAGATCTTCACCGAAGCCGGCCTGCCGGACGGCGTGTTCAACGTCGTGCAGGGCGATGCCCGCGTCGGCGTGATGCTCACCGAGCACCCGGATATCGCCAAGATCTCCTTCACCGGGGAAGCCGGTACCGGCAAGAAGGTCATGTCCGCGTCCGCCTCTTCCAGCCTCAAGGAAGTCACCATGGAGCTGGGCGGCAAGTCCCCGCTGCTGGTGTTCGCCGACTCCGATCTCGACCGTGCCGCCGACGGCGCCATGATGGCCAACTTCTACAGCTCCGGTCAGGTGTGCACCAACGGCACCCGCGTGTTCGTCGAAGCCAGCGTCAAGGACGCATTCGAAGCCAAGATCGTCGAGCGCGTCGCGCGCATCAAGGCCGGCGACCCGCAGGACCGCGCCACCACCTTCGGTCCACTGGTCAGCTTCGAGCACTTGGACAAGGTCGTCTCCTATCTGGAGATCGCCAAGCAGGACGGCGCACGTCTGCTGGTCGGCGGCGAGCGCATGAGCGAAGGCGACTTCGCCAAGGGCGCCTGGGTCGCACCGACCGTCTACACCGACTGCAGCGATGACATGCGCATCGTGCAGGAAGAGATCTTCGGTCCGGTGATGTCCATCCTGTCCTTCGACAGTGAAGAGGAAGTCATCCGTCGCGCCAACGACACCACCTATGGCCTGGCGGCTGGCCTGTTCACCGAGAGCCTGAACCGCGCGCATCGCGTGATTCACCAGCTCGAAGCCGGCATCTGCTGGGTCAACACCTGGGGCGAGTCGCCGTCCGAAATGCCGGTCGGCGGCTACAAGCAGTCCGGTATCGGTCGCGAGAACGGTGTCGAGACGCTGTCTCACTACACCCAGACCAAGTCCGTGCTGATCGAGATGGGCCCGTTCGAGTCCGCCTTCTGAGCCATCACTGGCCACAAGGCCTGATGACAGCAGCACCCTCTGGCGCCATAGGCTGAAGTACCGGCTCTCAAGACCGGACCTCAAGCACCGAGCCTGAGCACCGGGCCTAAGCAAGACCAAGCGCCAGATGCCCCACCTGCCGGCATGTCGAACACTCGCCATGCCGGCTGCACGCCGCGTCGCTCGCCAGCGCCGCGCGCAGTGCCCGAATCCCGATGAGTCGTTGAGTCACCGATGGCAGCTTGCTGTCATGCGGTGCCCCGACGGCTCACCACAGACAAGCAAACGTATCCAGCAGCCCGGCAGTGGCCACTCCCCGTCGTGAACGGGGCGTCATGTGCCCGCATGTGGCACCCGATACGAGAGGACCTTCCATGAGCCAATTCGAGCGTGAATACGACTACGTCATCATCGGCGCCGGCAGCGCCGGCAACGTGCTGGCCACCCGCCTGAGCGAAGACGCCGATGTCAGTGTGCTGTTGCTGGAAGCCGGTGGCCGCGACCACCGCTTCGACTTCCGCACCCAGATGCCCGCCGCGCTGGCGTACCCGCTGCAGGGTCAGCGCTACAACTGGGACTTCAAGACCGATCCCGAGCCGCACATGAACAACCGTCGCATGGAATGTGGCCGCGGCAAGGGTCTGGGCGGCTCCTCGTTGATCAACGGCATGTGCTACATCCGCGGCAACGCGCTGGATTACGACAACTGGGCCAAGGACCCCATCCTGGCCGACTGGAACTATCGTGAGTGCCTGCCCTACTTCCGCAAGTGCGAGACGCGCGATATCGGCCCGAATGACTACCATGGCGGCGACGGCCCGGTGTCGGTCACCACGCCCAAGCAGGGCAACAACGAGCTCTATCACGCCTTCATCGCAGCAGGCATCGAAGCGGGCTACCCGGCCACCGAAGACGTCAACGGCTACCAGCAGGAAGGCTTCGGCCCGATGGACCGCTTCGTGACCAGGGAAGGCCGTCGTGCCTCCACCGCGCGCGGCTATCTGGATACCGCCAAGAAGCGCTCCAACGTGACCATCGAGACGCGTGCCACCACCGACGTCATCCTGTTCGAAGGCAAGACGGCGGTCGGCGTGAAGTACGAGCGCAAGGGCCAGGACCACCGCGTGCGTGCGCGCAAGGAAGTGCTGCTGTGCGCCGGCGCCATCGCCTCGCCGCAGATCCTGCAGCGCTCCGGCGTCGGCAACCGTGAACATCTCGAGCCGCTGGGCGTGAAGATGGTCCACCACCTGCCGGGCGTGGGCGAGAACCTGCAGGATCACCTGGAGCTCTACATCCAGTACGAGTGCACCCAGCCGATCTCGCTGTATCCGTCCCTCAAGTGGTACAACCAGCCGCCCATCGGTCTGGAATGGATGCTCAAGGGCACCGGTGTCGGCGCCAGCAACCAGTTCGAGGCCGCCGGCTTCATTCGCAGCGATGACAACGAGGCCTGGCCGAACCTGCAGTATCACTTCCTGCCGATCGCGATCAGCTACAACGGCAAGAGCGCGGTGCAGGGCCACGGCTTCCAGGCGCACGTCGGGTCGATGCGCTCCCAGAGCAAGGGCCGCGTACGCCTGACCTCACTCGATCCCAAGGCCGCGCCGTCGATCTTCTTCAACTACATGGCCGAGGAGCGTGACTGGGAAGAGTTCCGCGCCGCCATCCGCCTGACCCGCGAGATCATCGCCCAGCCTGCGCTGGACCCCTACCGCGGCCGCGAGCTGGCACCGGGTGCCCAGGCGCAGACCGACGCCGAGCTCGACGAGTACGTGCGCAACCACGCCGAGACCGCCTACCACCCGTGTGGCAGCTGCCGCATGGGCAGCGACGAGACTTCAGTGGTCGATGGTGCCGGTCGCGTACATGGCCTCGACAACCTGCGCGTCGTCGATGCCTCGCTGTTCCCGGTCATCCCGACCGGCAACCTGAATGCGCCGACGATCATGCTGGCCGAGAAGATGGCCGACAAGATTCGTGGCCGCGCGCCGCTGCCACCCTCCGACGCCGATTACTTCGTGATCGAACCCGGCACGCCGGCCAAGAAGCCCGCCAAGCGCAAGATCGACTCTGCTCCGATCAATGGCTGAGTGCTGGTCAATGACTGAGCACTGATCAATGACTGAGCACTGATCAACGCCAGAACCCGTGCGAGTCAACGCCTGCGACAGGTAGTCTGACCTCACGCACGCAAGCGCTATCGATCGTCCAAGGCCCCGCATTGCGGGGCCTTTTTCATGCCTGCCAGACAGCTTTCACTCAGCCCGGTCTGGCGCTCGCCGACTGCCTCCCCCCCGGGCGACTGCCCTTTTCAAGAATGAATCCGCACACCTTAGACCTTGGACGTACTGCAGGGTCGGGCAACATGGGATACGCTGAAGAGAATTCAAACAACTGTTCTAAACGCATGGCTGCTACGCTGTAGAAACGCCATGCAAAGACACCATCCCTCGCCACCCGGAGATCCTGCCATGACGCAGCTCATCCTCATCCTTGTCGCCGTTGCCGGTCTGTTGGCCGTCATGGCACGCGAAGCCGGGGCCCTCGCGGCCATCGGCGTTCTCGCCATCATCGGTATCGTCGGCCTGGCGGTCGACGCGCCGGTACTGGGTTGCCTGCTGCTGATCGGTGCGGCACTGGTCGCGGTGTGTGGCCTGCCGGCCCTGCGCAGCAAGTGGCTCAGCCCGCGTCTGTTCGCGATGTTCAAGAAGGTCTCCCCCAAGGTCTCGGACACCGAGAAGGTGGCGCTGGAAGCCGGCACCGTGTTCTGGGACGCCGAGCTCTTTTCCGGCAAGCCGCAGTGGGACGCCCTGACCGCACAGCGCAACGACGGCATTTCCAGCGAAGAGCAGGCCTTCATCGATGATCAATGCTCTGTCGCCTGCGGCATGACCAACAGCTGGGAGATCGCGCGTGAGCGTGCCGATCTGCCCGAAGCGCTGTGGGAATTTCTCAAGCGCGAGAAGTTCTTCGGCATGATCATTCCCAAGGAATATGGCGGCCTGGGCTTCTCGGCCAAGGCGCAGTCGCTGGTGCTGCAGAAGCTGGCGGTCAACGAGACACTGATGGTCACCGTCGGCGTACCCAACTCCCTCGGCCCGGGCGAGCTGCTGCTCAAGTACGGCAGCGAAGAACAGAAGAACTACTACCTGCCGCGTCTGGCCGATGGCCGCGAGATTCCGTGTTTCGGTCTGACCGGCCCGCGTGCCGGCAGTGACGCGACCTCCATCCCGGACACCGGCATCGTGTGTCGCGGCATGCATGATGGCGAGGAAGTCGTCGGCATTCGCCTGAACTTCGAGAAGCGCTGGATCACCCTGGCGCCGGTCGCCACCGTGGTCGGCCTGGCCTTCCGCATGTTCGACCCCGAACACCTGCTGGGCGACGTGGAAGACATCGGCATCACCTGCGCCCTGATTCCGCGTGACACCGACGGCATGGACATCGGCCGTCGTCACCACCCGATCGGCGCGCCGTTCATGAATGGCCCGATCTTCGGCAAGGACGTCTTCATCCCGCTCAGCTACCTGATCGGTGGCGAGCAGATGGCCGGCCAGGGCTGGAAGATGCTGGTCGAATGTCTGTCGGTGGGTCGCTGCATCACCCTGCCGTCCGGTTCCGCGGGCATCTCGCGCTACGCACTGGGCTGGAGCGCCGGCTTTGCGCGCATCCGTCGTCAGTTCAATCTGCCGGTGGCCGAGATGGAAGGCGTGCAGGAGCCGCTGGCCCGCATGGCCGCGATGAACTACATCAGCCAGGCGTCGGTGCTGCACACCGCCAACATGATCGACAACGGCCACAAGCCGGCGGTGCCCTCCGCCATCCTCAAGAGCCAGCTGACCGAGATGGCCCGCTCGCTGCTGGCCGATGGCATGGATATCCACGGCGGACGCGGCGTGACGCTTGGCCCGCGCAACTACATCGGCGTGGCCTACGCCGGCACTCCGGTCTCGATCACGGTGGAAGGCGCCAACATCATGACCCGCAACCTGATGATCTTCGGTCAGGGCGCGATCCGCTGCCATCCTTACGTGCTGGAAGAGCTGGCCGCCAAGGACGCCGATGACCTGAACGCCTTCGACAAGGCCTTCTTCCGCCATGCCGGCCTGATCTTCGGCAACGCGGCACGCGCCTTCACCCAGAGCTTCGGCATCGGCGGCAAGGCCACCGGCTTCGACGCCGTCGCCACGCCCTACGCCAGCCACATCAACCGCTTCAGCGCCGCCTTCTCGCTGTCCGCCGATGCGGCCATGGCAAGCCTCGGCTCCAGCCTCAAGGCGCGCGAGATGCTGTCGGCGCGTCTGGGCGACGTGCTCTCCAACCTCTACCTGGCGTCACTGACGCTCAAGCAATGGCACGAATCCGAGGCCTGCGAACACGAAGAGGCGCTGTTCCACTACAGCATGCAGTGGCTGCTGCACCGCGCGGAAAAGGCACTGGATGAGCTGTTCGCCAACCTGCCCAACCGTGCACTCGGCACTGCCCTGCGCGTGATCGCCCTGCCGCGTGGCCGTCAGTTCGCCATGCCCAGGGACAGCCTGACCCGCGAGATCGCCCGCGCCGTCTCCACCGACACTGCACTGCGTGCCAAGCTGACCGACAACACCTGGGACGCCCAGGACGAAGGCCAGCAGGACAACGCCCTCGCCCGCTACAACGCGCTGCTCAAGGACTACCCGCGCGCCGAGCCGATCTACAAGGCGCTGGCCAAGGCCTACCACAAGGGCGAGATTCCGGCCGACGCACTGTCACCGGAAGCGCGTATCGAAGCGGCAGTCGAGGCAGGCATCCTGTCCGCCGAGGATGGCGACTTCATGCGCGTCTTCGAAGCCGAGGTGCTCGACATGCTGACCGTCGACCACTTCGAATTCGACGCCTTCGTGCGCAAGCCGATGGCGAGTGACGGCACCGCCTCCAACCCGCAGCAGGACGCCGCCTGATGACTGGCCGACGCCCGCTTGATCGACGCCCACCTGATCGATACAGGAATTGATCACTGATCACTGATCGCAGAACCACAAAGGCCCCGCTCACTGAGCGGGGCCTTTGTCTTGGCAGAGCATGCCGTTCGCTTGCGTCATCTCATCCTCAGATATGACGCGCGAAGTGCTCCAGGTCACGCACGAAGGCGTTCTTGTAGGTCTCGAAGTCCTTCGGGCGCGCCTTGAAGGAGCGCTTGATGCGCTCGCGGTCCAGGCGCAGCGGCGCGTCGAGGGCCGCCAGGTTGCCGACACGCGCCGCCGGATTCATGCCGACCAGCTCGCGAGGCTGATCGCCTTCGGCCTCGGCCTCCAGCCAGTCGTTGATGCCGGCGCGACGCAGCACGCTGACCAGTGAGCTGTCGGTGATGCGCACCTGCAGGCGGCCGTGATCGGACAGCTGTGAGACCAGCGCGATGCCGTGGTCGTGACCGCGATGCACCGTCGGTGTCGCCCACAGCGCTAGATTCAGGCCACGTGCGTTCTCGTCGAGTACCAGCAGCGCGGCAGAGTGGATGCGCTCGGCATCGTCGACCAGCGCGAACAGGCGCGCCATCTCATTCTCGAACCACACCCCACGCACGCCGGCGTAACTCACCAGCGCATCCAGGCCCCCTTCGCGGCCATGGACTTCGGCGCACAGCATCGCCAGACAGGCATCACGTCGGGCACCGGCACTCACTTCAACCACTTTCATCGCGTTCTCCGCCACAGGCATTTTCAGCGCGCAAGACTAGCACACTCGCTCGCCGGCCGCTTATTCCGGCCTTGAGTTGCCCCCGGCGCCTCGCTTGCCAGCCTGAGCCGAGCTGGCGGCGCCACACACTCGCTGCTCAGCCATAAGTCCAGCTTCGCTCGAATGAACATCTTCCTGTCACAAAGTTGTAAGGCGGGCGCTATAGAGTCGTCTACGCTTTTCGGACGATCATCAAAAGAACAAGAAAATGTTCACTTGATCGTCGCCATCGATCGTCAGCGGCCAGCGTCCTTCTTCTTGTTGCGGAAGCTGGCCAGGGGAACCTCTCAGGAGTTTGACCATGCGCCGCCCGACTCATCATGCAAGCACCCGCACGACTGCCACCGCGACTCGTCGCCTCGCCAGCCTCGCGCTGGCCATCGGTTTCGCCTCCGCCTCCGCCAGTGCCCTCGCCGCCACCGAGGTGGAATGGTGGCACGCCATGGGGGGCGGGCTCGGCAAGAAGGTCGACGAGATCGCGGCCGACTTCAATGCAAGCCAGGACGACTACGTCGTCAAGCCAGTCTTCAAGGGCAACTACTCCGAGACCATGACCTCCGCCATCGCCGCCTTCCGCGCCGGCAAGGGCCCGGACATCGTGCAGATCTTCGAGGTCGGCACCGCCACCATGATGAGCGCCAAGGGCGCGATCATCCCGGTGCATCAGCTGATGGCAGACTTCGCGCCGCAGGAAGGCACCGCCTTCGACCCGAACGCCTACCTGTCTGCCGTCACCGGCTATTACACCGACACCGACGGCAAGATGCTATCGATGCCGTTCAACTCCTCCACGCCGGTGACCTACTACAACAAGGACGTGCTGGCCAAGGCGGGCATCGACTCCCTCCCGCAGACCTGGCAGGAAATGGGCGCTGCGCTCAAGAAGGTCGTCGATTCCGGCGCCGCCAGCTGTGGCCTGACCACCACCTGGCCGTCCTGGGTGATGCTGGAGAACTTCTCGGCACGCAACGATGTGCCCTTCGCCAGCCAGGCCAATGGCTTCGCCGGCACCGATACCCGCCTTGAATTCAACACGACCGCCGTGGTCGACCACATCCAGCGTCTCGATGACTGGCAGGCCGACAAGCGCTTCGTGTTCGGCGGTCGCTTCGATGACGCGGCGCCCAAGTTCTACTCCGGCGAGTGCGCGATGATGATGGGCTCTTCCGCCAGCTATGCCGGCGTCAAGGAAAGCGCCAAGGGCTTCGAGTTCGGCGTGGCACCGCTGCCCTATGACAGCGACGTGATCGAGACGCCGCAGAACTCTATCATCGGTGGCGCCTCGCTGTGGGTGCTGTCCGGTCACAGCGATGAGGAATACCAGGGCGTCGCCAAGTTCTTCCAGTACCTCTCCAAGCCTGAAGTGCAGGCCGACTGGCACCAGTTCACCGGCTATCTGCCGATCACGACTGCCGCGGCAGAACTGACGCGCGAACAGGGCTTCTACGCCGAGAACCCGGGCACCGACGTCGCCATCACCCAGATGACCTCCGCGACGCCGACCGAGAACTCCAAGGGCCTGCGCCTGGGCAACATGGTGCAGATTCGTGACGTGATCAATGAAGAGCTGGAGAAGATCTTCTCCGGCAAGGAAAGCGTGCAGGACGGTCTCGACAACGCCGTCAAGCGCGGCGATTCGCTGCTCGAGAAGTTCGAACGCGCCAACGGCTGATCATCGCCACACCGGGGGCGGGCCCATGCCGGGCTCGCCCTCCCGCTATTTTCTCCAGCCAGAGAGCGGAAAGCGCATCCGACATCCGGTGTCCTTTCCCTTCTCTCACGGCTTGATGGCGCAGGAGCGGCCGAGGCTTGCCGACTCCGTGCTACCGACGGAACCACCCAGTCCTTCCTTGCTTGCGAGACCCCTGCTGCATGGCCCATTTCAATCGACACCCCATCACGCCCTGGATACTGCTGGCGCCTCAGCTGCTGATCGTGGCCGTGTTCTTCTTCTGGCCGGCCTACCAGGCCATCGAACAGGCCTTCTATGTCGAGGATGCCTTCGGGCTCTCGCGGGAATTCACCGGGCTGAGCAACTTCGTCAGCGTGCTGAGCGAGCCGGAATATCTCACGACACTATGGACGACCACCTATTTCTCCTTTGCGGTGGCCTTCGGCGCCATGGCACTGGCGCTGGGGCTCGCCGTACTGGCGGACCGCGTGCTGCGCGGCGCACACGCCTACAAGACCCTGCTGATCTGGCCCTACGCCGTGGCGCCCGCCGTGGCCGGGGTGCTGTGGCTGTTCCTGTTCGACCCGACGCTGGGCATTCTGCCGGAGCTGCTGTCCGCCATCGGCATCGACTGGAATCACAAGCTCAATGGCGATCAGGCCATGTTGCTGGTGGTGCTGGCCTCGATCTGGAAGCAGATGAGCTACAACTTCGTGTTCTTCCTCGCAGGTCTGCAGGCGATCCCCAAGAGCCTGCTGGAAGCGGCCGCGATGGACCGCGCCGGCCCCTGGCGGCGTTTCTGGACCATCACCTTCCCGCTGCTCTCGCCGACCAGCTTCTTCCTGCTGGTGATGAACGTGGTCTACGCCTTCTTCGAGACCTTCGGCACCATCGATGCCACCACCCAGGGCGGCCCGGCCGGCTCGACCCGCACCCTGGTCTACAAGGTCTATGAAGATGGTTTCGTCGGGCAGGACCTGGGCTCGAGTGCTGCCCAGTCCGTGCTGTTGATGGTCATCGTCGGCGTGCTGACGCTGATCCAGTTCAAGTATGTCGAGAAGAAGGTGCAGTACTGATGCGCTACAACCGCCCCGGGCTTGATATCGCAAGCCATGCCCTGCTGATCGTCGGCTGCGCACTGTTCTTCCTGCCGGTCTGGATCGCCTTCAGCGCCAGTACCCACGAGATGGGTGACCTCTACTCCAACGTCGCCCCCGTCTGGGTCGGCGAGGCTGGCCTGGGCAACTACCGCCAGCTGCTGGCAGACCCGGTCAGCAGTCTCGGCGCCGACGTGATGACCCTGTTGTTCAACTCGATGCTGATGGCACTGGGCATCGCCATCGGCAAGATCATCATCTCGGTGCTGGCCGCCTACGCGATCGTCTTCTTCGAGTTCCGCTTCCGCAAGCTGTGCTTCTGGCTGATCTTCATCACCCTGATGCTGCCGGTGGAGGTGCGCATCCTGCCGACCTTCAAGGTGGTAGCCGACCTCAACATGCTGGACAGCTACGCCGGCCTGATCCTGCCGCTGATCGCCAGCGCCACCGCGACCTTCCTGCTGCGTCAGTTCTACCTGACCATTCCGGCGGAACTGGTCGAGGCCGCGCGCATCGATGGCGCCGGGCCGTGGCGCTTTCTCAAGGACATCCTGCTGCCGCTGTCGAAGACCAACATCGCGGCGCTGTTCGTGATCATGTTCATCTACGGCTGGAATCAGTATCTGTGGCCGCTGTTGATCACCACCGATGCCGACTACCTGACCATCGTCGTCAGCCTCAAGCGCATGCTGACCACCGGTGATGGTCTGGTGCCGTGGCAGGACGTCACCGCCACCACGCTGCTGGCCATGGGCCCGCCGGTACTGGTGATCCTGTTCATGCAGCGCTACTTCATCAAGGGCCTGGTGGACAGCGAGAAGTGATCTCGCGCTCCGACCCGCGACACCTCGCCCCAAGCCCCCTGATTCCGTTACGCCGTGATGGACAGACTTGCCCGTCACGCCACCGCTCTGGATACACAACTCATGGCAACACTGGCGCTCAAGCAGCTCAAGAAGCAGTACCCCAACGGCTACCAGGCTCTGCATGGCATCGATCTGGCTTTCGGCGAAGGCGAGCTGATCGTCATCGTCGGCCCGTCCGGCTGTGGCAAGTCGACCCTGCTGCGCACCCTGGCAGGCCTGGAGGACATCTCCGAGGGCGATCTGGAGATCAACGGCAAGCGCGTCAATGAGCTGGAACCCGCCGAGCGCGACATCGCGATGGTGTTCCAGAACTACGCGCTCTACCCGCACATGAGCGTGTTCGACAACATGGCCTACGGCCTCAAGAACCGGCGCACGCCCAAGGACGAGATCCAACAGCGCGTCAGCGAGGCCGCCGAGCTGCTGGGCCTGACCGAGCTGCTCGATCGCCGCCCCAAGCAGCTCTCCGGCGGCCAGCGCCAGCGTGTCGCCATGGGGCGCGCCATCGTGCGCAAGCCGCAGGTCTTCCTGTTCGATGAGCCACTCTCGAATCTGGACGCCAAGCTGCGCGTGCAGATGCGTCTCGAGATCCGTCGCCTGCAGAAGCGCCTCAAGGTCACTTCCGTCTACGTGACCCATGATCAGACCGAGGCCATGACCCTGGCGGACCGCCTGGTGGTGATGAATGGCGGCCATGTCGAGCAGTTCGGCACGCCGATGGCGCTCTACGATCAGCCCGCCAGCCAGTTCGTCGCCGGCTTCATCGGCTCGCCGGCGATGAACTTCCTGAGCGCCACCCAGGCACAGGCAGGCCTTGCGCTGCCGTGTGGCGCAACCATTACCCTGAAGGGCGAAGGCCTGACCCCGGGCGCCGAGCTGACCCTCGGCATTCGCCCCGAGCACCTGCAGATACTGGGAGCAGCCGATGCCCTGCCCGCAGGGGCCGCGGAGCTTGAGGCGCGCATCGAGCTGGTCGAACCGCTGGGCGCGGACACCCTGGCGTACTGCCGACTGCAAGGCCAGAGCGAGCCGCTGGTGGTGAGACTGGATGGCGAGCACGCCGTCGCGGAAGAACAGACGCTGCGCCTGGCCATCCTTCCGGCGCGTGCCCATCTGTTCGGCGCCGACGGCAAGCGGCTGGCAACCCGCGAGCAGGCGACAGCGGCCATCGAATGAGCGCTGCCGTCCTGTCGCGGGCCGACGGAACCCCTTGCCCTGATAACGTCATCATTGGATGGTAATGCTTGAGACCTGCCCTGATCAGTCTCGCGTCTGAGCATCAGTGATCCGCCTCGACCGATCAGCGCCACAGCTGCGTGGCGGGCAGACATGCCATTCTTTCTGTGAGGATTCACCATGGTTTCATCGTCACATTCAGCCGACGCATCACATTCAACTGACAGCGTCCTGTCCCTGCCACTGGCGATCGCACATCGCGGCCTGTCGGCCTATGCGCCGGAAAACACCCTGGCCGCCATTCAGGCGGCGCATGAGGCCGGCTTTCAATGGGTGGAGCTGGACGTGCAGTTGTTGGGCGATGGCACGCCGGTCATCTGGCACGATGCCGGCGTGAATCGCTGCTCGGATGGGCGTGGCAAGCTCAAGAATCTGGATTGGGACAGCGTGCAGACCTTCGATGTCGGCAGCTGGTTCAATGCGTGCTTTGCCGGTGAGCGCATGGCCTCTCTCAAGCAGGCGCTGGAGCTGATCGCGCGCCTGGACATGCGCCTGAATCTGGAACTCAAGCTCAGCCCTGGCCACGATGCCCAGGCGCTGGTCGATGCCGCCATCCCGATGGCCAGTGCCCATCTGCCCGCCTCACACCTGATCATCTCGTCGTTTGATCCCCAGGCGCTGCGCCTGACGCGTCAACGCGACCCGCAGGTGCATATCGGCCTGCTCTACGATGACATCCCCGACGACTGGCAGAGCCTGGCCGATGAGCTGAACGCAAGTTCCGTGCATGCCGATTGGCGCGCCCTGACGCGGGCCGCGGCCAGTGGCATCACCAGCCGGGGCCACAAGCTGCTCTGCTACACGCCCAACGATGCGGCCGCCTTCGCGCCGCGCTGGGCCTGGGGTGTGGATGCCGTCATCAGCGATGACCCGGCCATCTTCAGCGAGGAAGACCGCGAGCCCACTCTACCGAACGACACCACCACGCAAGGGCTACCCCAGACATGACCCCGGGCATCGAGCGCGACAGTCGCAGCGTCGAACACGCAAGCCATGAGGCACTGACGCCGCGCCAGCAACAGATACTCGAGCGACTGGCCCGCGAGGGCCAGTTGGCGGTCGACCCGCTGGCCCATGCCTTCGACGTCACGCCCCAGACCATCCGGCGTGACCTGGGCGTGCTGTGTGAGCGCGGGCTGGCGCGTCGGCGCCACGGCGGCATCGAGCGCCCACCGGGCGGCTACAACCTGGGACATTCCCAGCGCATCATGCTGGCGCGCACTGCCAAGCAGGCCATGGCCGCCAGCGTGGTCGCCGAGATTCCCGATGGCGCCACCCTGGCGCTGGGCATCGGCACCAGCGTGGTGGCGGTCGCCGAAGCCTTGCTTGCCCGGCGCGGCCTGCGCGTGATCACCAACAATCTGCAGGTGGCGCAGGCGCTCTCGACTCATCCGGATGTCGCCGTCCAGTTAGCGGAAGGACAACTGCGCCCGCAGGATCTCGATGTGGTCGGCAGCGCCACCGTGGCCTTCTTCGCGCGTCATCAGGTCGATATCGCGGTCCTTGGCTGTGGCGGTCTCGATGCCGGTGGGCTGCTCGACTTCGATCCGGAAGAAGCCGCGGTCAGCCGTGCGCTGGTCCATCACGCCCAGCGCCGGATTCTGGTCGCCGACGCCAGCAAATGGGGGCGCGCCGCCATGTGCCGCATCGCCCCGCTCGAGGAGATCGACCTGCTGGTCACCGATGAGCTGCCCCATCAGCCCGATTATCGCAGCGCGCTGGAGGCTGCCAGCCAGCAGAGCCTGTCGGTGCGTTTCACTGCCTGAACCGAGGCGCGTCGCGCAAGCCGGCACGCATCGACGATACTGAAGGGACACGCGACTGATGACAGCCGCGCTCCCGCTTACCTTCTGAGGATTTCTGGAATCACCATGCAAGCCTTCGCCCACTGTCCTGCCAGCACCCTGTCGGGTATCCGGTATCTGTTGACCGATATCGATGACACCCTCACCCATGAAGGGCGTCTCGCGGCATCGACGCTGGCGGCGCTGGAGCGTCTGGATGCCGCCGGCATCAAGGTCATCCCCGTCACGGGCGGTTGTGCGGGCTGGTGCGATCACATCGCACGCGCCTGGCCGGTCGCCAGCGTGATCGGTGAGAACGGTGCCTTTGCCTTCCGCCGCCAGGGGCAGCGCATCCTCACCACCTGGTGGGAAGACGAGCAGCGCCTGCGCGCTCGTCAACGCCATGTCATGACCGTCGCCCGCCAGCTGCTGCTCAACCATCCGCGCGCGGCACTGGCCCAGGACCAGCCCTTCCGCTTCGCCGATGTCGCGGTGGACCACTGCCAAGCGGTCGGCCCGCTGGCCCAGAGCGAGATTCGCGCCATCATCGCCGGCTTCACGGCCGCCGGTATTCAGGCGCGCGCCAGCTCCATCCACATCAATGCGTGGCAGGGCGAGTTCGACAAGGCGCGCATGGCGGTGCGGGTCCTCACCGAGACCTTCGGCCTGGACCGCATGCAGCTGGAGCAGGAGGTGATGTACGTCGGCGATGCGCCCAATGATGCGCCGATGTTCGCCACCTTCCGCCACACCGTGGGCGTGGCCAACATTATCCAGCACCGCGCGGCACTCGGTTGGGAGCCCAGCTGGGTGACGCGCCACAGTCATGGCGCCGGCGTCGAGGAAATTGCCGAGGCTCTGCTCACGGCACGCAAGGGAGTCGAGAGCGTCAAGACAGACGCCTGACCCTGTGCCTGATGGCAGCCATAGACCTCCAGCAGGATGACGGCCACAGGCCTTTGGACAGAAGTCAGCAGACAGGCATGAAAAAGCCCGCATGGCATTGCCATGCGGGCTTTTGTTATCCATAAGATAACGAATAACGCCAACTACCGGCTATCAATCCCCGAAGAACAATCCCCGCAGACCCTCGCCCGGATCATCAAAGCGCATGAAGGCTTCTCCCACCAGGAAGCCGTGGACGCCAGCGTCGCGCATCTTCGCCACGTCGTCACGGGTATGGATGCCGGATTCGGTGACCACACGCACACCCTGCGGCATGTCGGTCAGCAGGTCCAGCGTCGTCTCCAGCGACGTCTCGAAGGTACGCAGGTCGCGGTTGTTGATGCCGACCAGCTCGATGCCCAGCGCCAGTGCACGCTTGAGCTCTTCGCCGTCATGCACCTCGACCAGCACATCCATGCCCAGCTCACGCGCCTGACGATACAGAGCGCTCAGGCGCGCATCGTCCAGCGCCGCAACGATCAACAGGATGCAGTCGGCGCCGATGGCGCGCGCCTCCAGCACCTGATACGGGTGGATGATGAAGTCCTTGCGAATCACCGGAATCGAGACGGCGTCGCGCGCCTCGATCATGAAGTCCTCATGCCCCTGGAAGAAGTCGGCATCGGTGAGCACCGACAGACAGGCGGCGCCGGCCTGCTCGTAGGCCACGGCGATCTCGGCGGGCACGAAGTCTTCACGGATCACGCCCTTGGAGGGTGACGCCTTCTTCACTTCGGCGATGATGGCCGGCTCGCCACGGTCGATGCGCGACGTCAGCGCCTCGATGAAGCCGCGCGGCGCGCTCTGTTTCTCGATCAGGGTCTGCAGGTCCGCCTCGCTCACCGCGGCGCTGCGCTCGGCGATCTCTTCTTCCTTGCGCGCCAGAATCCTGGCCAGGATAGTCGGCAATGCCTTGTCAGTCGTCTGCTCGGTGCTCATCAGCGGGTCGCTCCTTCATCATTGACCTGGGCGTAGACACGGGTGAAATCCGCCAATTCCTTCATCTTCTCGAACGGCAGCTTGCTGGCCTGCACGTCCTCGGCAATGCTGACACCCTCCTTGAGACTGTCCGCGATGCCCGCCACGTAAAGGGCCGCACCGGCATTGAGTGCCACGATGTCACTGGCCGGGCCTTCATCACCGCGCAGCGCCTGCTGCACCAGCTTGAGGCTGGCGTCCGAGGTCTCCACTGCCAGACTTTCCAGCGACTGGCGCGCGATACCGAAGTCTTCCGGCGCGATGCGGTATTCGCGGATCTCGCCATCCTTGAGCTCATTGACCAGCGTCGGTGCCGCCAGCGAGATCTCGTCCAGACCATCGTCGCTGTGCACCACCAGCACATGCTCGGCCCCGAGGCGCTTGAGCACCTCGGCCATCAGCGGTACCAGCGCCGGGTCATAGACCCCCAGCACCTGACGGGTGGCGCCGGCCGGATTGGTCAGCGGACCGAGGATGTTGAACATGGTACGCACCCCCATCTCGCGACGCGGGCCGATCACGTGCTTCATGGCGGCGTGATGGTTGGGCGCGAACATGAAGCCGACCCCGATATCATCGATGCAGCGTGCGACCTGCTCGGCGTCCAGCGCCAGATTGATGCCGGCCGACTCAAGCAGGTCGGCACTGCCGGAGGAGGACGAGACACTGCGGTTGCCATGCTTGGCTACATGGCCACCGGCGGCCGCCACCACGAAACTTGCCGCCGTGGAGACATTGAACAGGTTGGCACCATCACCGCCGGTGCCGACGATATCCACCGCATCGGTGGCACGCACCGTGACGCGCGTCATCAGCTCACGCATCACCTGGGCGGCGGCGGCCAGCTCATCGACGGTCTCGCCCTTCATCGACAGGGCCATCAGCAAGGCCCCGATCTGCGCCTGGGTCGCCTCGCCGGTCATGATGGCCGTCATGACCGCATGAGTGTCGTCGTAGCTCAGGTGCTGGCGGCGCATCACTGCGCCAATCGCCTCACGCATCTGCATGTTGTGTCTCCGCAGGCGCCAGCCTCGGCGGCTGACGCATGAAAAAATAGGATGTGACTCTTGCGATCAATGCCCGCTCAGGCGGCTTTCACAGCCTCGCCGCGACGCAGGAAGTTAGCCAGAAGCTCATGACCCTGCAATGTCAGGATCGACTCAGGGTGGAACTGGACACCTTCGACATCCAGCTCGCGATGGCGCAGGCCCATGATCAACTGCGGCGTGACATCGTCATCATCCGTCCAGCTGGTGACGATCAGACACTCGGGCAGGCTCTCACGATCGACCACCAGCGAGTGATAGCGCGTGACTTCCAGCGGCTCGGCCAGCGCAGCGAAGACACCGCTGTTGTCGTGACGCACGGCGGAGGTCTTGCCATGCATCACCTGGGGCGCACGTACCACCTTGCCACCGTAGACCTGACCGATGGCCTGGTGACCGAGGCACACGCCCAGAATCGGCAGCTTGCCGGCGAAGTGGCGAATGGTTTCCAGCGTGATGCCGGCCTCGTTGGGCGTACACGGCCCCGGACCCAGCACCAGATGTGATGCGCCGAGCGCCTCGATCTGCTCGAGCGTGATGGCGTCATTGCGCACGGTCAGCACTTCCGCGCCCAGCTCACTCAGATACTGGACGATGTTGTAGGTGAAGCTGTCAAAGTTGTCGATCATCAGCACGCGTGGCGTGCTGGCGTCCTGCGAAGTGAATGTCTGCATGGTCAGTGTCCATTCTCGGGAGCGGATCATGCGCCGTGATTGACCGGCCTGCCCGCTCTCCTGTGGTGTCGTTCCCGCCGTCCAGCAACAAAAATGCCGCCCTGGTCGGCGGCATTCTTCTGGTCGTACGTCCTCGAACTTCAGACATGCGAAAGCCGCCCCCTTGTCAGGAGCGCCACCACTGCTGGCTGAGGTCGTGCGGGTTACGTAGCGTCATGGGTCAATAGTGCGTTGAGCTGCCAGGAGTGTCAATCACATGCGCCGTTGCAGGGAGTGACCCGCGAACACTGGCGAGTCACTCCTGAAATGCGTGGCGCGCCGATCAGTCCAGATTGTCCAGACCGCGCTCCGCCATCGCCACGGCACGGAACAGGGCACGCCCCTTGTTGAGTGTCTCGTCCCACTCGGACTGCGGCACGGAATCGGCCACGATGCCGGCGCCGGCCTGGACGTGCAGCACCTTGTCCTTGAGCACCGCGGTGCGGATCGCGATGGCGGTATCCATGTTGCCGTGCCAGGAGAGATAGCCCACCGCGCCGGAATAGATGCCGCGCTTGACCGGCTCCACCTCATCGATGATCTCCATGGCGCGAATCTTCGGTGCGCCGGACAGGGTGCCGGCCGGGAAGGTGGCCCGCAGCACGTCCATCGGCCCCAGGCCTTCCTTCAGCTTGCCGGTGACGTTGGAGACGATGTGCATGACGTGGGAATAGCGCTCCACCACCATCTGGTCCGTCACCTTGACGCTGCCGGTCTGGCTGATGCGACCGGCGTCATTGCGCCCCAGGTCGATCAGCATCAGGTGCTCGGCGACTTCCTTGGGGTCTGACAGCAGGTCCTTCTCCAGCGCCAGGTCTTCCTCTTCGGTGGCGCCACGCACGCGGGTACCGGCGATCGGGCGCACCGCGACCTCGCCATCCTCGAGACGCGAGAGAATCTCCGGCGACGAGCCGATGACGTGGTGGTCATCCAGATTGAAGAAGAACATGTACGGCGAAGGATTCAGGCTGCGCAGTGCACGATAGAGATCCAGCGGCGCAGCGCGGTAGGGAATCGACATGCGCTGCGACGGCACGCACTGCATGACATCACCGGCCAGCACGTATTCCTTGATCTTCTCCACTGCACCCTTGAAGCCTTCCTCGGTGAAGCCGGAGGTGAAGTCGGTCTCCTTGACCGGCTCGCCGCCGGTGCCGGGGCTTACGGTGTTCAGGGTCGCGCTGCGCAGCTGGATCTCGAGGCGCTCGAGACGCTCGCAGGCGGCCTCGTAGGCGTTGGGCGTTGCCGGGTCGGCGTGGGTCAACAGCGTCAGACGCCCGGACAGGTTGTCGAAGATCACCAGCTCGTCGGCGACCATCAGCAGGATGTCCGGCACGCCCAGCGGGTCCGGCTTCTCGACGCCGCGCAGGCGCGGTTCGATATAGCGCACGGTGTCATAGCCGAAGTAGCCGACCAGACCGCCATTGAAGCGAGGCGCACCGTCGATGACCGGCACACGGAAACGGGTCTGGAACTGCTCGATCCAGTCGAGGGGGTCCTCGACCTCGGTCATGCCGGTCTGCTCGCCATTGATCAGATGCGAGACCACCTGGCCACGCACCTCGATGCGCTCACGACACGGCAGGCCGATGATGGAGTAACGCCCCCACTTCTCTCCGCCCTGCACGGACTCCAGCAGGAAGGTCCACGGCATGTCGGCCAGCTTGAGATAGGTAGACAGTGGCGTGTCGAGATCCGCCAGCACGTCACGGGTGACGGGAATGCGGTTGTAACCGGCTTCGGCCAGTTCAGCGAAGTGTTGTGGGGTCATCATGACCTGCAGTTCCTTCCACGGAGGGTGCGTTGCCGACACGGGGCCGGCTTGTCTGGGACTCAGTCTATCATCGCGGGTCGCTGGCGGCAGCGCTGGTGGAGGCAAGTTCTGCCATCTCATGCCTCACTGCGCGCCCGAGCGGGACACCAGCCTCGCTCTGTCAATCAATTCCAATCAATCAGCGTCACTCAGCCAGCCACGACCAGCTCGGCAAGTGAGTCGACGAGGTAGTCCGGGTGGCTGCGCGAGATCGGCTCGCCATGGTTGTAGCCGTAAGGTACCGCCAGGGTGCGGAAACCGGCGGCGCGGCCTGCCGCGATATCGTGACGCGAGTCACCGACCATCAAGCCCTGACGCGGCAACACTCCCAGACGCTCGGCGGCGAACAGCAAGGGCGCGGGGTCCGGCTTGCGCGTCGGCAGGCTATCGCCGCCCAGCGCCAGCGCGAAATGCTCGCTCAGCGCGAAGTGCGAAAGCAGCGGTTCGATGAAGGCTTCCGGCTTGTTAGTGATCAGCACCAGCGGGATCCCGGCCTGGCGCAGACCCTCCAGGCATTCCCGCACCCCGGGATAGAGTCGCGTACGCGAGCTGGGGTCGGCGGCGTAATGTGCCAGGAAGCTCTGATGCGCCTGCTCGACCCGCGCCAGGTCATCGGTCGCCAGGCCATGTGCTGCCAGGGCGCGCTCCACCAGTACCCGCGACCCATTGCCGACAAAGTCGCGTACCCGCGCCTCGCCCAGCGCCGTCAGGCCCTCTTGCTCAAGCATGCAGTCGATCGCATGGGCGAGGTCCGGCACCGAGTCGATCAGGGTGCCATCGAGGTCGAAGGCGACCATCTCGATCGCCCTGAGCGACGGATGTACCGGACCTGTGAATGTGGGATGATCGTGCATCCTTGCTCCTTTTCAGCGACAGAATTCGTGTAGGTGCCAAAAGCGCAACGACGAGTTCTCGCGTGCTCATGGCGAATATACGTAAAATAACGACATCTCGCGCATGCAGCACTATTTAGCACGCTCATTATCTTGTTATCATAGCGGTATCGCGACGCCAGTTATCGACTCCGGGCCTTGCATGTTCTGACTCGATAGCCGGCCGACTCTTTCCACACCTTCCCATCAATCTTGTCACTGAGGAGCACTCAATGGCCATTCCCCGCATCGTAGTCGTTGGCGGAGGCGCCGGCGGTCTGGAACTCGTCACCAAACTGGGCCACAAGCTGGGCCGCAAGAAGAAAGCCGAGATCATTCTGATCGACCGCAATTCCACGCACATCTGGAAGCCGCTGCTGCACGAAGTGGCCACCGGCGTGCTGGATTCCGGTCTCGATGAAGTCTCCTACCAGGGCCATTCCAAGGCCCACGGCTACAAGTTCCAGCGCGGCACCCTGGAAAGCCTGGAGCGTGAAGAGAAGCAGCTGACCCTGGCCGCCATCCATGACGCCAAGGGCAACGTGCTGCTGCCCGCCCGCCAGCTCAGCTATGACTATCTGGTACTGTCACTGGGCAGCGTATCCAATGATTTCGGCACCGAAGGCGTCGCCGAGCATTGTCACTTCCTGGACAGCCCGCAGCAGGCCGAGAAATTCCGCCGCGACATGCTCGACACCTTCCTGCGCTTCAGCGCCAACGGCGAGGAATGTGAGCGCCAGCAGCTCAACGTCGCCATCATCGGTGCCGGCGCCACCGGGGTCGAGCTCTCCGCCGAGCTGTTCGATGCCTCCAAGATGCTGCACAGCTACGGCTTCTCCTCGCTGGAAGACCGCCAGGTCAAGGTCCACCTGATCGAGGCCGCACCGCGTATCCTGCCCGCCCTGCCGGAACGCATCGGCAAGCCGGTCGCCAAGGAGCTGACCAGGCTGGGCGTCGATATCCACGTCGATACCCGGGTGACCTGCGCCGACTCACGCGGCATCACCACTGCCGATGGCACCCTGATCGAAGCCGACCTGAGCGTGTGGGCCGCCGGTATCCGTGCGCCCGCCTTCCTGTCCGAGCTGGGTCTGTCCACCGAGCGCAACCATCAGGTAAAGGTGCACCAGACCATGCAGAGCATCGATGATGAGTTCATCTTTGCCCTCGGTGACTGTGCCAGCTGCCCGCAGCCGGATGACAAGCGCGTCCCGCCGCGCGCCCAGGCCGCTCACCAGCAGGCCAGCCTGATGGTCAAGAACCTGCGCGCCGCGATGGCCAACAAGCCGCTCAAGGACTTCGTGTTCAAGGACCACGGCTCGCTGATCTCGCTGGCGCACTTCGATGCCGTCGGCTCGCTGATGCGCGGTGCCTCGGCGCGTTCGCTGTTCATCGAGGGCCGCCTGGCCAAGTTCTTCTACGCCTCGCTGTATCGCATGCACCAGATGGCGATCCACGGCGTGGTCAAGACCGGCATGACGGTGGTGGTCGACGGCCTGAACCGTTACCTGCGTCCGAAGATGAAACTGCATTGATCGCTCGCCAGTAACGCAAAACGTAAAACGCCCCCGACGGATTCCGTCGGGGGCGTTTTCATTTCACGCATTCAATCAAGCAGACCGTCAGGTCTCGCCGAGCAGGCTGTCCAGTGTCATCTCACCGGCGATCAAGCGGCGTTTGGCCGCCACACTCAACTGCTTGACGCGATACTCAAGCTTGAGCGCCCGCGAGCGATCGCCGACCACCTGTTGATAACACAGCATCAAAGGCCCCTTGCCGCGCAGCGCCCGCGCACCGCGCTTGCCGCGCTCATGCTCGCTCAGGCGGCGCGCCACATCGGTACTGATACCGGTGTAGAGGCGCCCCTGGGCCGTCTCGAGCACATACAGCGACCACTCGCTGAGCGCCGCGGCGTGAACCGAGCCGTCGACTGCCTCGCCAGCTCGCGCGCTGTCATCCGTCACGCGATCAGCTGCGCACGCTGGCAAGCTCGGCACGCAGCTTCGCCAATACGCTGTCGTAGCGGTTGGCATCGCTGTCACTGCGCGCATTGAAAATGGCGGAACCGGCCACGAAGGTATCGGCACCGGCACGCGCGATCTCGGCGATGTTGTCGACCTTGACGCCACCATCGATCTCGAGACGGATGTTGTAGCCGGAGGCATCGATGCGACGACGCGCTTCACGCAGTTTGTCGAGGGTGCCGGGGATGAACGACTGGCCGCCGAAGCCCGGGTTTACGCTCATCAACAGGATCATGTCGACCTTGTCCATCACGTAGTCGAGGTAGGACAGCGGCGTGGCCGGATTGAATACCAGCCCGGACTTGCAGCCCGCATCACGAATCAGCTGCAGCGAGCGATCGACGTGGTCGGAGGCTTCCGGATGGAAGGTGATGTAGCTGGCACCGGCCTCGGCGAAGTCACCGATCATGCGGTCGACCGGCGTGACCATCAGGTGGGCATCGATCTCGGCGCTGATGCCGTAATCACGCAGCGCCTTGCACACCATCGGCCCGATGGTCAGGTTGGGCACGTAATGATTGTCCATCACGTCGAAGTGGACGATATCGGCCCCGGAGGCCAGCACATCCTCGACCTCCTGCCCCAGGCGGGCGAAGTCAGCGGACAGGATCGACGGGGCAATCTTGAAGTCATTCGGCAGTAGTTCAGACATGTCATCAGGCGCCAGCGAGAAGTGGAAGGGGCATTTTACGCCACCCTCTCACAAAAGACAGGCGCTGTGTGAATGTGCACCGCCAGCCTGCCGGTCCATCGCTGCCGATCCGTCGCCGCCGGCCCACGCCAGGCACCCCACTGCGACTCACACCCTCAAGCCGCCCTCACACCAAGCCCTCATTACCCTTCCAGATCAGACACCAACAAGAATATTGCCGTGCAAAGTTGAAATTGGTGCATTAGCAACTGATAGTTAAGCTGTTCTCTCGGCCCAGTGAGCAGCTCGCTGGCCTTCTGCGCATGTTCCTCGCACTGCACGCGTCATGTCGCATCTCTTATAACGATAACAGGAACCGACACCTCTCATGTTCGACACCTCTCTCGCAAACCGCAGACATCTCAAGGCGCTGGCCGCCGCCGCACTGTTGCCGCTGGCCGGCCTGCTGCCGACGGCGATTCCCGCCGCCTTCGCCGAGTCTTCCGCGATTCTGGAAGGCGAGCGCTTCCACCCCCAGGAAGGTCAGCACGGCATGGTCGCGACCAGCCACTATCTGGCCTCTCAGGTCGCACGCGATGTGCTGGCCGATGGCGGCAACGCCGTCGACGCCGCCGTGGTGGCAGGCTTCGCGCTGGCCGTGACCCAGCCGCGCTCCGGCAACATCGGTGGCGGCGGCTTCATGCTGGTGTCGGATGAGAAGACCGGCGAAGTGGTCGCCATCGACTACCGCGAGAAGGCCCCGGCGGCGGCCAGCGAGACGATGTTCCAGGACGAGAATGGCGAGGCGGTCTCCGAGTGGTCACGCTTCACCCACCGTGCGGCAGGCGTGCCCGGCACCGTCGCTGGCCTGGCCAAGGCGCTGGAAGACTACGGCACCCTGAGTCTCGAGCAGGCCCTCGCCCCGGCCATCAAGCTGGCCGAAGACGGCTTCGTGATTCCGACGCGCTTCGCCAAGGGCTTGAGCGATGCCAAGGACCGTCTGGCCAAGTGGGACAGCACCGCCAAGGTGTTCTACAAGCCGGATGGCAGCAACTATCAAGCCGGTGAGCTGTTCAAGCAGCCGGAACTGGCCGCGACCCTCAAGCGCATCGCCGCCAATGGTCCGCGCGAGTTCTACGAGGGTGAGACCGCCCGGCTGATCGTCGCCGAGATGGAGCGCCACGACGGCATCATGACGCTGGATGACCTCAAGGCCTACGAGCCGGCCATCCGCGAGCCGGTCCACGGTACCTATCGTGGCTATGACATCTTCTCGATGAGCCCGCCCTCCTCCGGCGGCGCGCACATCGTCGAGATTCTCAACATGCTCGAAGGCGATGACCTCCAGGCGATGGGCTTCAATTCCGCCGCCACTATCCATGTGATGGCAGAAGCGATGCGCCGCGCCTACGCCGACCGCTCCGAGTATCTGGGCGACACCGACTTCGTCGATGTGCCGTTGTCGGGCATCATCTCCAAGGACTACGCCAAGGAATTGCGCGCCCAGTTCGAGCTCGACAAGGCCACGCCCTCCAGTGAGGTCAAGCCCGGCAAGCCGCAGCCGTATGAGTCCAATCAGACCACCCACTTCTCGATTGCCGATGGCAATGGTCTGGCCGTCTCCAATACCTACACCATCAACTTCAGCTACGGCTCCGGCATCGTGGTCGATGGCGCAGGTTTCCTGCTCAACAACGAGATGGATGACTTCTCCGCCAAGCCGGGCGTGCCGAATGCCTATGGCCTGATCGGTGGCGTCGCCAACAAGATCGAGCCGAACAAGCGCATGCTGTCTTCCATGAGCCCGACCATCGTGATGAAGGATGGCAAGAACTTCCTCGTCACCGGTAGCCCCGGCGGCTCGCGCATCATCACCACTACCCTGCAGGTGATCATGAACGTGATCGACCACGGCATGAACATCCAGTCGGCGGTCAGTGCGCCACGCATCCACCACCAGTGGCTGCCGGACGAGATTCGTATCGAGGCGGGCATCAGCAAGGACACCATCCGTCTGCTCGAGGCGATGGGCCACAAGGTAGTGACCAAGGACGCCATGGGCGCCATCCAGTCGATCATGATCGACGACGGCACCTTCTACGGCGGTGCTGACCCGCGTCGCTCCACCTCTTCGGCCATGGGGCTGTAGACGACGGCTGCGACGGGGTAGTCTCTGCATCGCATCGCCGAGCTGCCCCATCAATGACGCCTTGACCCCATTGATGGGGCGGGCTATCTGTGACGGGCGACACTTCGGTGTCGCCCGTTCGCGTCTTGCTGCGCCATCACGCCATCTGCCCTACAAGGTGCCCTCGTGTCCTCAACCAAGTCACTCACGCCGCCCATCTCTGGCTGGCGGCAATGGGCCAACCGCTATCCGGTCGCCTTGATCGCCCTGGCGCAGCTGTTCGGCACCAGCCTGTGGTTCACCCCCAATGCAGTACTCACGCCGATGCTGGCGAGCTGGGGCTTCGCCGGCGATAGCGCCGCGGCACTCGGCCAGCTGACCTCCTCGGTGCAGGGCGGCTTCATCGTCGGCACCCTGGTGCTGGGACTTGCCGGCCTGGCGGACCGCTTCGCGGCGCGCCATCTGTTCATGGCTTCCTGCGTGCTGGGCGCGCTGACCAATCTGGCGCTGTTGATCGCGCCGGGACTACTGAGCGCCTCAGGCTTGCGCGTGCTGACGGGGCTGGCACTGGCCGGCATCTACCCCATCGGCTTGAAGCTGATGGTGCAGACCGCACCGGACCGTGCCGGTGCCGCACTCGCCTGGCTGGTCGGCATGCTGGTGCTTGGCACCGGGCTGCCGCATGCGCTGGCCGCACTGCAACAGGGCGAAGGCATGCAGCTGCCGTGGGGCGCGGCCATCAGCACCGCCTCGCTGCTGGCCATCGTCGGTGCCGGTCTGGTCGCCATGCTGGCCCCACCGGTGGCCAAAGCCACCTCGGCGCCCCGCCAAGCACCAGCGGCGAAAGACGGCCGCAACACCTTTCTCACGCGTGCCACTCGAGGCCTGGCGGCCTGGCAATATCCCGGCTTCGTGCGCGGCGCACTGGGCTACTTCGGCCACATGTGGGAGCTGTACACCCTGTGGGCGCTGACACCTCTGCTGCTGACCCAGATGGCCAGCGCGACAGGCGTGACGCTCTCTCCTGCCAGCCTGGCCTGGCATAGCTTCCTGGTGATCGCCATCGGCGCGCCCGGCTGTGTCATCGGGGGCTGGCTCTCGCGCAGCCGAGGCAGTCTGTGGGTGGCGCGCCTCGGGCTCGCCGGTTCGGTGACGCTGACGTTGGTCTTCGTCGCCGCCACGCAGCTTGAGGCCGGTTATGGCGTGCTGCTGGCACTGCTGGCGCTGTGGAGCCTTCTGGCCGTGATCGACTCGCCACAGTTCTCGGCACTCGCCGCGGGCGGCACCCCGGTCGAGCTGCAAGCCAGTGCCCTGGCGATGATGAATGCCTTCGGCTTCAGCCTGTCGCTGGTCTCGATCGCCTTGCTCACGCCACTGATCGCCGGCCACGGCAGCCTGCTGTTGCTGGCCTTGCTGCCCGGCCCGCTGCTGGGCCTGCTGGCCTTGAGCAGGCGCGTCGACGGCGCATGAGCCATGGACCATGAGCTACGGGCCATGAACCTCGCCAACTGTCGCTTGCAGAGGACAGGCCTGAGCCTGAATTTCCACTACGCTCGGGCGCCATTCTGGCCCTATACTCGCGCCATTGCGCTCCGGCCATCCCGCGCTGCAGGCGAGATATTGGCAACGGATGGCCGAGATGACTCCCATGACAACCGGCCTCAGGCCCAGGAACCCCGATGATGATGCACAAGTTGCGCACCACCTGCATGAGCGTGGCACTGATCGCCACGGCGGCACTTCTCAGCGCTTGCGGCACCAGCCCGCAGCGCCTGTACGTCAATCCGCAGGTCGGCGAGATGGGCGTGGTCGGCCACGGGCAACAGGTGGTGGTGGACGTGCTCGATGAGCGTCCGTCAGAGCGCATCGGCTCTCGCGATGGCGCCACCAATGCCTCGAGCTATCTGGTCGTGCCGACCGGCGACCTGACGCCCAAGCTTGAGGCCCAGACCGTCAGCGCCCTGCGCCGCATGGGCTTCGTGCCGGTATCCGCCGAGCAGGCCAACCAGGGCGCAGCAGAGCTGACCATCTCGCTGACCGAGCTGGCCTATGGCGTGAAGCGTGGCGGCCTGATTACCGATACCGCGACACTCAATGGCGTGATCAAGGCCGTCGCCGTGTCCGGCAAGCAGCGCTATACCGGCAGCTACACCGCGACGCGTGATCAGGGCTATGCCCTCAAGCCGAGTCAGGAGAAGAACACCGAGATGGTCTCTGAGGTGATCGGCGATGCGCTGACTCGCGCCTTCCAGGACACCACGCTGATCCGCCAGCTCGACCAGTAGGTTCGATCAGCAAGCTCAATCAGCAAGTTCGATCAGCAGCTCGCCACCAACGAAAACGCCACCGCCGCCCATTGGGCGGCGGTGGCGTTTTTCATGAGGACTGGACTTTCAAGAAGACTGGACCTGACTGACAAGGTCACCCCTGAGTCGTCAGCGACGCGGTCCCTTGCGCACCAGACTCCATACCGTCTCACGCAGGCCGCGCTCATCCGGGGCGCGACGCTCCAGCACCTCAAGCGTGAAGTTGGCGCTCAACAGCTGACGAATCTCGTCTTCGGCGACATGGAACGGCGGGCCCTGATGCTGCTCAGTCTGCCGCTCGAGACTGATCAACAGGCCACGCGCGCCCGGGGGCAGCAGCTGCGCCAGATGGAAGGCGTAGCGCTGCCGGGTGGCCGGCGGCAAGGCGATCAGCGCGGCGCGATCATAGAAGGCGTCGAGATGATCGACATGGTCGATATGGAAGTGGAAGAAGTCTCCGCACCACAGCTCGACCATGCCCTGGCGGAAGCATTCGAAGTGCTCCAGCCGATAGCGCGAGACATCACCAGCGCCTTCGGCGACGAACTGCTCACAGGCCTGGCGTGCAAGCTCGATGCCCAGCACCGGATAGCCCTGCGCCGCCAGCCAGCGCATGTCGAGACTCTTGCCACACAACGGCACCAGCACCTTGGCGCCCGCCGCAATCTCAAGCCGCGGCCACCAGCGCTCCAGCGCCGAATGCGTGGCGGGCAGATGAAAGCCGATCCGCCCTTCCTGCCATCGCGCCAGCCAGGGGTCGCTGGCCGGCGTCGCGTCCATCGTCGTGTCTTGTGCCGACATGAGCTGGCGCACTCCCTCTGCTATCGGTTACCGGGATGCCTTACAGGAAGCCGTGACGCTTCTTCTTGCGACGCGGCAGGTGCGGCACGATCAGGCCGACCAGCAGGCCGACACCCGCCACGCCACCGCCGTACATGAAGTAGCGCATCAGCAGGTCCTGCTTCTTGGTATCGAGCTTGGTTTCCATGTCCTGCATCTTGCTGCGCGCCTGGGCAAGCTCGGCTGACTGGCTGTTGCTGGCCTGCTCAAGCTCCTCGATGCGCGCCTGACGCGTCTCGAGGCCGGTCTTCATGTCCTCGACACGGGTTTCCCACTCTTCATTGATGCCGTCGAGCTTGGCAGTCAACTCCTTGACCCTGGCGCTCAGCTCGGGCACCCGGGCATTGACGCTCTGGGTGTCCTGCAGATCAGCGGAGGGGATCCACACCACGTCGCCGCTGGCGGTGCGGATCTTGCTGTAGTCATTCTGGACCTCGAGCAGCTCGACCGGCTGGCCGGCTTCCACCGTGCCCACGATGCGGTAGCCATCCGTCGGGCCGCTGCGCACGAAGGTGGTGAGGTCATCGGCAACCCAGCGGTCGGTGGCCGCATTGGCCAGCGGTGCACCCAGCAGCAGGCTGCCGGCGACGCCAGCCCCCAGCACCACACGGCGCAGTGAGCGCGCAAGCGTCGAACACGGCGATCGGGGTGACAGGAAACCGAAAGATGAAGGGGTGCTGGTAATGGAGAATCGCGTCATATCGTGTTCTTCATGGCTGTCTAAGGGCGTAAGCCGACCGTGTCAGGCGTGTGGGCACGAGGAGCAAGCGCGCTGAATCCTGCGTCCCCACAAGCCGAACATGATCGACCGCTTTTGGGCGAGGGAAGGCTCGCCCTGTCTGCCCATGCGGTGTCTGCCAGGTTGCGCAATGCAAGGCGTCCTGCCTGGCATCGCTGTCGCGCTTGGACGTACGGTAACGAAATTGCCGCGAGAAAAATCCGAGACTGTCATTTCAGTGTCTTCAGACATCCACACTTTCTGTGGATAAGTCTTGGGACAACCTCAAAGGGGCAGGTCTGCGCACGGCGAAATGCCTGCCCCGCCAACAAATCGATCAAATTTTAACCAGCTCAGGCAGCCGGGCTATCGGCATGAAAACCTCAACAAATCAAGCCATTGACAGCCTGATGTGCGTTGCGCAACACCTGCCTGATAACTATGAAACATGCCAAGCCCCTGTTGTAGCGTCAGGGCATGCGCGGGCTTTCTCGTGAGGATACCACAGCCACCATCAGGCTGAACCGGTGGTTGGCAGGCATCCTCCTCATTGCTGACAGCGATGCGACAGGGCTGGCCGCATGGCCGGCAGACTCCTATACTGTGCCGTCCCGATTTTGGCCTCGACCCGATCAGCGTGCCGCTTGGCACAGTATCGTCGCGCCCTCGATTCCCGGCCAGCCATCGGCGCCGGGGCTCATTCATTACAAGTCGCGCCCGCTTCTCCTGACCGCTGACGCTGCCCGCCGCCACCATGTGCCCGGGCGCGAGGCGCACGAAGCCCGGGCGCGCAGCTCAGAGCGTTCACACAAGGCAATGGCGAAGAAACTCTTCATCAAGACTCACGGCTGCCAGATGAACGAGTATGACTCCGCGCGCATGGCGGATCTGCTCGGCGAATCGCATCAGATGGAAGTCACCAGCGACGAATCCGAAGCAGACGTCATCCTGCTCAACACCTGCTCCATCCGCGAGAAGGCGCAGGAGAAGGTGTTCCACCAGCTGGGACGCTGGAAGAAGCTCAAGGAAAAGAACCCGGACCTGGTGATCGGCGTCGGCGGCTGCGTGGCCAGCCAGGAAGGCGACAACCTGCGCAAGCGTGCCCCGCATGTGGACATGGTGTTCGGCCCGCAGACCCTGCACCGCGTGCCGAAGATGCTCGACACCCGCCGCGACAGTCTCAAGCAGATTTCCGTGGTCGACGTGACCTTCCCCGAGATCGAGAAGTTCGACAACCTGCCCGCGCCCAAGAGCGACGGTGCCAGCGCCTTCGTCTCGGTGATGGAAGGCTGCTCCAAGTACTGCACCTTCTGTGTGGTGCCCTACACCCGCGGTGAGGAAGTCTCGCGTCCCTTCGAGAAGGTGATGGATGAAGTCATCCACCTGGCCGACCAGGGCGTGCGCGAGATCAACCTGCTGGGCCAGAACGTCAACGCCTACGCCGGTCTCAACCAGCTGGGTGAGGAGATCGACCTCGCCGAGCTGATCAGCTGCGTGGCGCAGGTCGAGGGCATCGACCGCATCCGCTTCACCACCTCGCATCCGCTGGAGTTCAAGGACTCGCTGATCGAGGCCTTCGGTGAGATTCCGGAGCTGGTCAGCCACCTGCACCTGCCGGTGCAGTCGGGCTCCAACCGCATCCTGGCGGCGATGAAGCGCGGCCACGAGCGTGATCTCTACATCGACAAGCTCGAGCGCATCCGCGCGCTGCGTCCGGACATCAGCTTCTCCTCCGACTTCATCGTCGGCTTCCCGGGCGAGACCGATCAGGACTTCATGGACACCATGGACCTGATCGGCCAGATCGGCTTCGATCACTCCTTCAGCTTCATCTACTCCGCGCGTCCGGGCACCCCGGCGGCGAATCTGGAAGATGACACCCCGGAAGAAGTGAAGAAGGAGCGCCTGCTCATCCTGCAGGAGCGCATCAACCAGCAGGCGATGCAGATCGGTCGCAAGATGGTCGGCACCACCCAGCGCATCCTGGTCTCCGGCTTCTCGCCGCGTGACCCGGGCCTGCTGTCAGGGCGCACCGAGAACAACCGGGTGGTCAACTTCCGCGCCGCCAACCCGACCGAGCTGATCGGCTACCTGGTGGATGTCGAGATCACCGAGGCCTACCCCAACTCGCTGCGCGGTGAGCTCAGCTCGCCCTACCGCTATTGATCGCTCGTCGCTCACGACATTGACGAGGCGCCATCAGCCCCCACTATCAAGCAGATAGCCACGCTGGCCGTACAGGACAATTGCCCTGTACGGCCATCGCGCATTAAGCTCTCTTGAGACTTCGGCAACGCGTCACCATTGACACTGAAATGGCGCCGTCATGCGCCGTGGCGGGTAGAGCGCCCCTTGCATCACGCCATCGCGGCTGCCCCTCATCGCCAAGCATCATCGTCACTCATCACTATCAGGATATTCGACGCCTTGAGCCACCAGTCACAGCAAGCCAATCGCATTCTCAACATGACGCTTGAGCCGGCAGACCCGCAGCGTCTGGCCAGCCTGACCGGCCAGCGCGACGAGCATCTCAAGCTGATCGAATCCCGGCTCGGTGTCACCCTGCGCAATCGCGGCAATGACTTCCAGATCGCAGGCCCCGCGGCCGCCGTGAAGGCGACCGCCAACGTGCTGGAGCATCTGTATCGCGAGACCGGCGCCGGCGAAGTCGATGCCGAGACCGTTCATCTGTTCCTGCAGGAATCCGGCGTCGAGGCGCTGGTCGAGGCCGCCGAGGACCAGGGCGCCACCTACGGTGATGTGGTGATTCGCACGCCCAAGGTGCTGGTGCGCCCACGCGGCTTCAACCAGCAGGGCTATGTCACCGAGATGCGCAACCACGACATCAACTTCGGCATCGGCCCGGCCGGTACCGGCAAGACCTATCTTGCCGTCGCCGCTGCCGTGGAAGCGCTCAACAACAACGAAGTGCGACGCATCCTGCTGGTGCGTCCGGCGGTCGAGGCCGGCGAGAAGCTCGGCTTCCTGCCGGGGGACCTGGCCCAGAAGATCGACCCCTACCTGCGCCCGCTCTACGACGCCCTGTACGAGATGCTCGGCTTCGAGCACGTCAACAAGATGATCGAGCGCCAGATCATCGAGATCGCGCCGTTGGCCTACATGCGCGGCCGGACGCTCAACAACGCCTACATCATTCTCGATGAGTCCCAGAACACCACGCGCGAGCAGATGAAGATGTTTCTGACGCGCATCGGTTTCGGCTCCACCGCCGTCATCACCGGTGACGTCTCGCAGGTCGATCTGCCGCGTGGCACTCAGTCGGGTCTCGCGCACGTGATGGAGGTCCTCAAGGACACCCCGGGGATCAGCATCACGCGCTTCCTGGCCAAGGACGTCGTGCGTCACCCGCTGGTGCAGCGCATCGTCGAGGCCTACGACACCTTCGAAGCCGCGGAAGAGCAGCAGGAAGGCGAGCGTCGCGAGCAGCGTCAGGCCGAGCGCGAAGCCCGCATGGCGGCGCTGAATGCCCAGAGCAACGTGCCGCCTGCCAGCACCCCGACGGGAGGTAGCCAGTGAGCGAAGCCCCTGCGGTCGTCGTGGACCTGCAACTGGCCATTGGCGAGAGTGAATTCGATGGCCAGCCGCTGCCGGCCAGCCATCAGCTGGAAGCCTGGGTGGCGGCTGCGCTGCTGGCCGCCGCGGAAGACGGCGCGCTGGAGCGCGATGCCAGCGCCGCCGCGGCGCCGTACGAGCTGACCGTGCGTCTGGTGGAAGAAGCCGAGAGTCAGGACCTCAATCGCGATTATCGCGGCAAGGACTCCCCGACCAACGTGCTGTCCTTCCCGCATGAGCCGCTGGATCTGGACGACTTCGCCCTGCCGCCGGAACTGGCCGCGCGCTTCGCCGAGGAAGGCGATGACGACAGCCTGCCGCTTGCGGGCATGCCGGAGGGCGATCTGGACGCCGGCGTAGAGGAAGGTCTCGACGGTCACAACAGCGACGATGTCATGCTGGCGTCAGACGCCATGAGCGAAGCTGACGAGGCAGACGTCTCTGAGGCCGCGTCTTCTGGCTTCTCGACTTCTGGCGCCGCGTCTTCTGCCCTCGGCTCTGCGGCTACCGAGACCGCGGCTGAGCAAGCTCTTGATGAGCAAAGCCAGGATGAGCAGCGCTTTCTGGGCGACCTGATCATCAGCGTGCATGTCGTCGCCCGCGAAGCGCGCGAACAGGGCAAGTCGCTGGAAAATCATTTCGCCCACATGCTGGTCCATGGCACCTTGCACTTGCTCGGCTATGACCATATCGAGGACGATGAAGCCGAACGCATGGAAGCGCTCGAGCGTCATGTGCTGGCAGGGCTCGGCATCGCCGACCCCTACCGGGAAGAGAATCACTGATGCCGGCGCCCCTGCGCATCGGCAGCACCCGCCGTCGGGTGGCTCGGGGCTTGTCCCCGGGTCACTCGGCTGCCCCGATACCACCACGACGATGGGGTATCGCCACCGAGGAAAAGAGAAACTAACGCATGAGCGAAGACCGATCGGGAAGCCAATCGAAAACCTGGCTCGATAAGCTGTTCGGCGCCTTCTCAAGCGACACCGACGAACCCAGCTCCCGTAGCGAGCTGCTCCAGTTTCTGGCTGAGGTAGGCCCACGCCTCAACCTCGATCAGGACGCCATCGCCATCATCGAAGGCGCGCTGGAAATCAGCGACCAGCAGGTGCGCGAGGTGATGATCCCCCGCTCCCAGGTGCAGGCCATTCAGGTCGATCAGCGCCCGGAGGAGTACCTGCCGCTGATTCTCGAATCGGCTCACTCCCGCTATCCCGTCATCGACGAGAACCTCGACGAGGTGCTCGGCATCCTGCTGGCCAAGGACCTGCTGCCGCTGATTCTGCAAAATGACAGCGAGCGCAAGCGCTTCGATCTGCGCGAAGCGATCCGTCCGGCGATGTTCATCCCCGAATCCAAGCGCCTCAACAGCCTGCTCAAGGAATTCCGCGAGACCCGCAATCACATGGCGGTGGTCATCGACGAGTACGGCGGCACGGCAGGCCTTGTCACCATCGAGGATATCCTCGAGCAGATCGTCGGGGATATCGAGGATGAGCACGACACCGATGAGGATGAGGACATCCGCGAGCTGGGCGATGGCCAATTCGCCGTCAGCGCGCTGACCACCATCGATGACTTCAATGAGCACTTCGATACCGACTTCTCCGATGAGGAATTCGACACCATCGGCGGTCTGATGATTCAGCGCTTCGGTCACATGCCGCGCCGTCAGGAATCCACCGATTTCGCCGGCTGGCGCTTCACGGTGCTCAATGCGGACAATCGTCGCATTCGTCAGGTACAGGTATGTCGTCTGGAAGATGCCACCGGTGACGCGCCGCCCTCGACCGAGCATCGTGCGCACATCAGCGGCGAGTGATTCATGGCCTGATCACAGGCTGACCCGATAGAGGACAATGCCAGACACATCCGCCGATGTGTCTGGCATTTTACAAGGAGAGCGGCATGTCAGATTCCCCCCGCGCGAGGAGCTTCCCGGGCGCCTCGTTGCTGGCCAATGTACTGGCGATCATTGCCGGGGTACTGGTCACCCTGAGCTTTGCCCCCTTCGAGCAGTGGTGGCTGGGCCCGATCGGCGCAGGCCTGCTCTACGGGGCGCTGCGCATGGAAGGCGGTGGCTTCCTGCGCGCCTGGTGGTTCGGGGTCGGCCTGTTCGGCAGCGGAGCCAGCTGGGTCTACGTCTCGATCCATGATTATGGCTATACCGGCATGCCGCTGGCGGTGCTGCTGACGATGCTGTTCGTGGCCTGCATGGCGCTGTTCCCGATGCTGTGGATGGGCCTGTGGCAGCGCTTCTGCTCACGCAAGCTCGATGTACTGTCATTCGCTGCGGTATTCGTGCTCAGCGAGCTGTTCCGCACCTGGGCCTTCACCGGCTTCCCGTGGCTGCTGCTGGGCAACAGTGCCGTGGGCTCGCCGCTGGCCAGCTGGGTGCCGGTGCTTGGCGTCTACGGTATCTCGCTGATCATCGCGCTGTCCGGGGCGTTGCTGTGGAATCTGGCGCTGCGTCGCCGCTGGTGGGCGATCGCGCCGCTGCTCGTGCTGTGGAGCGCGGGTCTGCTGCTGCCGACCGACTGGACACAGTCCGGCGGCCAGCCGGCACGCGTCGCCCTGCTGCAAGGCAACCTGCCGCAGTTGATCAAGTGGAGCGCCGAAGGGCAGCGTCGTGCGGCCAATACCTACGCCGCGATGACGCGCGCCGTGCAGGACGATGCCGACCTGATCGTCTGGCCGGAGACGGCACTGCCGATGCTGCGCGATCAGGCCGAGCCCTTCCTCGAGCGCATCCAGGCAACTCTGCCGCCCAAGACCGGTCTGATCACCGGGATCGTCGAGCGTGATGCCGACAATCGCTTCTACAACAGCGTGATTCCCATCGATGACCCGTCGGCCCAGTATCGCAAGGAGCATCTGGTGCCCTTCGGCGAGTATGTGCCGCTGGAAAGCTGGTTGCGGGGCATCATCGGCTTCCTGGACCTGCCGATGTCGAGCATGCAGTCAGGCGACAGCCAGCAGCCGCCACTGATGGTCAGCGGTCTGCGTATCGGCGTGGCGATCTGCTATGAGATCGTCTATCCGGAGCTGGTCCGCCAGCGCGCCTTGAGCTCTACCGTGCTGCTGACCGTCTCCAACGACACCTGGTTCGGTCACTCCATCGGCCCGCTGCAGCACCTGCAGATGGCCCAGCTGCGCGCGCTGGAAAACGGCCGCTATCTGCTGCGAGCCACCAGCAATGGCGTCACGGCGATCATCTCGCCGCAGGGTGAGATCATCGCCCGGGCACCCCAGTTCGAGGAGGCCACCGTCACTGGCGATATCCGCCTGCAACTGGGCATGACGCCCTGGATGCACTACGGCCTGCTGCCGGTGTGGATCCTGATCGCGCTGCTGCTGGCGCCGGGCCTTGTGCTGGGCATCAACGAATGCCTCAAGTCGCGCCGTCAACGCCCGCAGGACGCCTGAGGGCCAGAACGTGTGAGTCCCCAGGGCCTCAGACGCTTGAACGCTCAACCTTACCCGTTGCCGGGCCGATGCCCGGCACTGCCTCTGCACAAGCGAGACCACAATGGGCATCACCGAGTTACTCGGCATCATCAAGGACCTGGTATTGCCGCCCGGCGGGCCTCTCCTGCTGCTGTTTCTGGCCATGCTCGTGCTCAAGCGCTGGCCGGGCCTGGCGCGCGCCATGATGGTCGTGGCCATCCTGGGCATGTGGCTGCTGTCCTCGCCGGTCGTCTCCACGCGCCTGATGTCAGGGCTGGAGCGCATTCAGCCCAGTGAACCGGCAGAGTGGATCCAGGCGCAGGCCGTGGTGGTGCTTTCCGGCGGACGCTACTACGACGCCCCGGAGTTGCAAGGCCGCGATCGCATCAATGGTGAGACGCTCAGCCGCCTGGACGAAGGCGTCCGCGTGGCCCGCAACGCGGAGCTGCCGATTCTGCTCACCGGTGGCAAGGTATCGTCCTCCGATGACGGCACCCTCGCCGAGCTGATGCAGCGCTCGCTGATCGATGAATTCGACTACCCGGCGCGCTGGCTGGAGAATCGCAGCGAGAACACCCAGCAGAATGCGCTCTTCACCCGCGAGATGCTCGAGCAGGACGACATCAACAAGATCGTGCTGGTGACCAGCGCCTGGCACATGCCGCGCGCGATGCGCAATTTCCAGAACCAGGGCTTCCGCACCATCATCCCGGCGCCGGTGGGCTACACCACGGTCTCCGGACTGGGCATCGATGCCTGGATTCCCAACAGCTCCGCGCTGACCCAGTCACGCTGGGCACTGCATGAATGGATCGGCTGGCTGGTAGGTCGCTAGACCCGACAGCTCTGTTGGCAAGACAAGCGAAGGACTGCTGGCAAGACACACGAAGGACTGCCCGTGGGCAGCCCTTCGTGTGTCTATATAACCCGCTCATCGGGAGCTTATCGCAGGATTGTGCTCAGACGTCGCTGTCACGCATCCAGCTGGCCTCCTTGAGCCATGGCCCCAGCTGGCGGAGCTGGAAGGCGCGATCGCGCGTCCACTCGTCACTGCCGACATGCGCCGTGCCACCAGGTGTTTCTCCCAACACATCATCCGGGAACTTCAGGCTGTCACGACCCTTGATCTGCAACGAGTAACACCGGTCGTGGCTGATCAGACTTTCGCGCAGGTAGCGCCACACGCATTCCTTCATGAACCACTGATCGATATTCGGCGTCTCGACATGCTGTGGCTGCCACTGGGCCAGCAATGTCTCGAGTGGCGGCAGGACACCGGCCACCCCGCCCCACAGCCCCGCCAGCACCAGATCGGTATGACTCCACCAGTCGCGTATGACATGGAAGAAGCGCCCGGACGTCAGCCACATCTGCACCGCGCGCACTTCGCGCAGGCTGATGACGCTGTCGCAGTCGCGAACCACGAAGTAGCCCACCGTCGGGTCATCGGCGACCGCGAAGCGCCAACACAGCCGCTGTCTCAGGGTGTCACTGGAGGGACGCTCGATCAGCTCGGCGTCCAGTTCCCGCGCCAGGGCCAGGAAATCATCGGGCACGCTGTCATCGTGATAGAGCCGAACCCGCCACCCCGGATACAGCACCGGTGCCAGCAGCAGGTTATGCAGCATGCCGTTCAAGTAGCGCGGCCCCTTGCCCCAGAGGCCGAAGGACAGCACGCGCGTCTTGCCGGCGGCGACTGCCGAGGGGGATTCAGCGGGCAGCCGCCAGCCCTTCGCCAACGCCAGGCCCCCATGCTGCTCGTCCTTGAGCGCCAGGGCGCGACTGCCATGCTCGCGTGCCTCATCATGGCGCTTGAGTCTGGCCGCGCTGCTGGCCAGCGAGTCGAACAGCACCGGATTGAGACAGCCTCGTGCGGCCAATGCCTCACCGGTCGCCAGCGAGCCGGCGGCATCATTGGCGCGCGACAGACACACTACCTGATTGAGCGCGATCTCTTCATCGGCCGGACACTCCACATGCCCCTGGGCCAGAATCTGGCTGGCCGAGCGATAATCCGCGAGCAGAAACAGGTAATAGGAGATCTGCTTGAAGAGGCCCGCCTCACGTGGACGCGGGCGCTGATTGAAGTGATCGATCAGCTGTTGCAACGCCTTGTGGCGCTGCCCGGCGCTCCAGGTGGCATGCGCCGGGGCGAACCAGTCTGACGGTGTCGCCATCAGCCCTGATCACTCTCATCGGCCGCGGGAGGCTGACGAGTGACGGGCGGCGCGCCACGCGAGAAGAATCGATGTCCACAGGCATGACAGGGTTCCAGCACGCTGGGCCGCGTGAGCGTGGTGGTCGATTCACAGTGCACGCAATGCAATAGCCCCGGCGCGATGACCTCGCCGCTGGTGTAGTCGGCGCGCGCGGCTTCGAGGTCTTCCTCGAAGTGGGCGCGGTCCACCACGGTGCGGTCCGCGATCGACATCAGCGCGGAACTGACACTGCGCGACAGCACCGAGAGATCGATCCCCAGCCAGCTGGCGATCCCTTCTCCACCGGTCGCCAGGTGGCGGCGGAATTCGCGCATGTCACGTTCGACCCAGGCACGCAGCAGCGCCAGCTCGTCCAGCGTGAATTCCTCGACCTCGGCCTCGAACTTGACCGCTTCATCCAGCTCGGCCTTGAGGCCATCCCACGACAGCTCACCGCTGCTGTCTTCCAGCCGCGTCAGGATTCGCCCATAGGCATCGCCGAGACGTCCTTCACCTTCGCCCTGTGGCTGACTGGAGGCTGAGCGCGAAGGCATCGGTGTATCTTCAAAGCCACTGTCATGCGAGGACGTGGCAGCCGTATCACGATCCGTGGCGCTGATCGGCTCATGGGGATCGCGGGGTTCACGTGGTTGGCTCATGGACTCTCCTTGTGTCTTCACCTTCTCCCGAACTGCGGGAGGGCATGGCGCTCTACCTTCAGCATGGTGGCGTTGGCGTTGCGACACAAGCCACACGCTTCCACTCCCTGACACGCATCAAGCGCGTGGCACTGGCAGCATGAAGCGCATTCGCCTGGCGCCACAGCGCTCGCCTCCCCTACCTGAGTCCTGGCGTCTGGGGTAGACTTGACCCCATCGCAGACAGCGGCGGCCCATCCCGATGTGACCGCCCACCTCTTCACGCCCTGCCTGTCCCTGGTGACGGGTAGCGGCCAATGCCAAGGTAGTGACGGACCCGATGGATTCACAGGATACTTCTCAACAGTACGCTCCCGATCAGATCGAACAGGCTGCCCAGCAGTACTGGGAGAAAAATCAGTGTTTCAAGGCGGTGGAAGATGCCAACCGCGAGAAGTTCTACTGCCTGTCGATGTTCCCCTACCCCAGCGGCAAGCTGCACATGGGTCACGTGCGCAACTACACCATCGGTGACGTGATCTCGCGCTTCCAGCGCATGCAGGGCAAGAACGTCATGCAGCCGATGGGCTGGGACGCCTTCGGCCTGCCGGCGGAAAACGCCGCGATGAAGAACAACGTCGCGCCGGGCAAGTGGACCCACGAGAACATCGCCTACATGCGCGATCAGCTCAAGGCGCTGGGCTTCGCCTACGACTGGAGCCGTGAATTCGCCACCTGCGACCTGGAATACTATCGCTGGGAGCAGTGGTTCTTCGCCAAGCTGGTCGAGAAGGGTGTCGTCTACAAGAAGAGTTCCATCGTCAACTGGGACCCGGCGGACCAGACCGTGCTCGCCAATGAGCAGGTCATCGACGGCCGTGGCTGGCGTTCCGGCGCACTGATCGAGCGCAAGGAAATCCCGCAGTGGTTCCTGCGCATCACCGATTACGCCGAAGAGCTGCTGGCCGACCTCGACAAGGTCGAGTGGCCGGAGCAGGTCAAGACCATGCAGCGCAACTGGATCGGCAAGTCGCGCGGTGTCGAGCTGAGCTTCGGCCTCGATGCCAAGGCCAGCCAGGTGCAGGAATCCCTGACCGTCTTCACCACCCGTCCGGACACCCTGATGGGCGTGACCTACGTCGGCGTCGCCGCCGCTCACCCGCTGGCCAAGGCCGCGGCGGAGCACAATGCGGAGCTTGCCGAGTTCAACGCCGAGTGCGCGCGTGGCGGCACCAGCGAAGCCGACATGGCGACCATGGAAAAACGCGGCATGGATACCGGCTTCAAGGCCATCCACCCGCTGACGGGCCGTGAAGTGCCGGTCTTCGTCGCCAACTTCGTGCTGATGGAATACGGCACCGGTGCCGTGATGGCCGTGCCGGCCCACGACGAGCGTGACCACGAATTCGCCACCAAGTACGACCTGCCGATCGAAGCCGTGATCGCCGATGCCGACGGCAATGCGCCTGACGTCAGCGAAGCCGCCTTCACCGAGCACGGCGTGCTGATCAACTCCGGTGACTTCGATGGCCTCGACTTCGAGAGCGCCTTCGATGCCATCGCCGCGCGCCTGGTCGAGCAGGGCCGTGGTGAGGTCAAGACCAACTTCCGTCTGCGCGACTGGGGCGTCTCCCGTCAGCGCTACTGGGGCGCACCGATCCCGGTCAAGAATGGCCCGAACGGTGAATCCATCCCGCTGACCGACGACGAACTGCCGGTCGCCCTGCCGCTGGAAGTCGAATTCGACGCCTCCGGTGGCTCGCCGATCAAGAAGATGCCGTCCTTCAGTGACCTGGGCGATGGCTGGCAGCGCGAGACCGATACCTTCGACACCTTCATGGAGTCCTCCTGGTACTACGCGCGCTTCTGCTGTGCGGACAACGCCGATGCCATGCTGGACGAGCGCGCCAACTACTGGCTGCCGGTCGATTACTACATCGGCGGCATCGAGCACGCCATCCTGCACCTGCTCTACTCGCGCTTCTTCCACAAGCTGATGCGTGACTTCGGTCTGGTCGACAGCGACGAGCCGTTCAAGCAGCTGCTGACCCAGGGCATGGTGATCGCGGACACCTACTACCGCATCAACGCCAAGGGCGGCCGCGACTGGTTCAACCCGCTGGACGTGGACGTCGAGACCGACGACAAGGGCCGCGCCATCAAGGCCGTACTGAAGTCCGATGGTCTGCCGGTGGAAATCGGTGGCACCGAGAAGATGTCCAAGTCCAAGAACAACGGCGTGGACCCGCAGTCGATGATCGACCGCTTCGGTGCCGACACCGTGCGCCTGTTCATGATGTTCGCCGCGCCGCCGGAGCAGTCTCTGGAATGGTCCGATTCCGGTGTCGAGGGCGCGCACCGCTTCGTCAAGCGCGTCTGGCGTCTGGTCCACGAACATGTCGCCGCCGGCACTCCGGGCGCGCTGGACGTGACTGCCCTGAACGATGATCAGAAGGCGCTGCGTCGCAAGACACACGAGACCATCGCCAAGTGCAGCGATGACATCGGCCGCCGTACCACCTTCAACACCGCCATCGCGGCCGTGATGGAGCTGGTCAACGCCATCAGCCGCTTCGAGGACACCTCCGAGCAGGGTCTGGCCGTCAGCCGTGAAGCCGTCGAAGCCTGCGTGCTGCTGCTGTCGCCGATCATCCCGCATGCCAGCCACTCGCTGTGGGCGACACTGGGCCACGACGAAGCCGTGATTGACGCCAGCTGGCCGGCCGCCGATGCCGAGGCGATGAAGAAGGACAGCATCGAACTGGTCGTGCAGGTCAACGGCAAGCTGCGTGCGCGTCTGTCCTTCGCCGCCGATGCCGATCGCGACGCCATCGAAGCCGCGGCGCTGGCAGATGCCAATGTCACCAAGCACACCGATGGCAAGACGGTGCGCAAGGTGATCGTGGTGCCGGGCAAGCTGGTCAATATCGTCGCCAACTGATAGCGACCCGACCAGGCAGAGCAAGATACCGGCGGCCCGAGTCGCCGGTCCCGTCAGAGGCCGACAGGCAGCTGGAAGGATGTCGGTCTCTGACGGCCATATTCCGTGCGCTGCGTGATGCTGACAGGCACCACGCAGCGCTCTCGCAAGATATTCATGACACTCGTTCATGACAGGAGGTCACGGTGACGCAAGCGAAGTCTTCCAGTGTTTCAGCAGACACATCAGAGCATGCATCCCGCGGCCTTGGCCGCCGTCGTGTGCTGGCCGCCCTCGGCGTCGGCCTGGCGCTGACACTGAGCGGCTGCGGCTTCCAGCTGCGCGGCGTGAACGATGCGCCGATGGCCATCACCGAGCTGGACGTCCAGGCACCGATCACCAAGACCCACGACGCCCTGCGCGACGCCCTCGAGCGTGCCGACGTCCAGTTGAGCGACAGCGCACCGCTGACCCTCAACCTGGGCAAGGTCCGTGAGAACGTGCAGCAGATCACCTACGGCGATGCCGGCAGCATCAAGCGTGAGCTGACCTATCGCCTGACCTACTCGCTGCAGCGCAAGTCCGATGGGGCCTACTTGGCCAACCAGCAGGAGCTGCAGGCCAGCAGCCTCTACTACACCAACGATGACGACCTGCTCAACACCGATGACCTGCGCGAGCGCGCGGCCAAGGAAGTCAATCGTGATCTGAGCCGTCAGTTGCTGGAGCGCCTGCGCGCGATCAAGCCCTGAGCTCCACGCTCCCGCACTGAGGCGCCCCGTTCGTAAGTCATGAGTCGTGATCCATGAGTGCTGAAAGGCCAGACAGTTGACGACAGACGATTGACGACAGGCGAAGCCGGGAGAAGTGGAAGGAAGCAGGCAGCAGTTGGTAGAGATTGGTAGAGATTGGTAGAGATTGGAAATCGCAACGTTCGCCAGGCACGGCTCCACGATATCGGGCAACCGATCATCATGGGGCCGTGCCTGTTCAGGGCCACCATCACGCCGGGGCTAGCACCCTGCTCGTGACTGGTCGCCTGAGCCTTTAGGCGCACTTGCCCACCAGACCCGCGCAGTATCGAAGGACATTCATGAAGGTCTATCCCGACAAGCTCGACGAGCAGCTCAACAAGCGCCTGTCTCCCGTCTACATCGTGGCCGGTGATGAGCCGCTGATTCACCAGGAAAGCTGCGACGCCATCCGGCGTGCGGCGCGCGCTGCCGGTGTCGAGGAGCGCGAGGTACTGCATGTCGAGAACGGCTTTCAGTGGGGCCGTTTGACCGAGTCTGCCGCCAGCATGTCACTGTTCGCCTCGCGCAAGCTGATCGAGCTGCGCATGGGCACCCAGAGTGCCGGCCAGGAAGGCAGCAAGGTCCTCAAGGCCTACGCCGAGCGCATCGAGAAGGATGGCGACATCCTGCTGATCACCGCGGCGCGTCTCGATCGCAAGGTGCAGCAGACGGCGTGGTTCAAGGCATTGGAGAAGGTCGGCGTCTTCATCGCGGTGTGGCCGGTGGACCATTCCCGCCTCGGCTTCTGGATTCGCGACCGCGCCCGTCGTCACGGCCTCGAGCTGAATCAGGACGCCGCTCGCCTGCTGGCCGAGCGCATCGAGGGCAATCTGCTGGCCGCGGATCAGGAGTTGCAGAAGCTGGCGCTGCTGCACCCGCCGGGCGCACGCCTGGATGGCAATGCCATCGTCCAGGGCGTCGAGGACAATGCCCGCTATGATGTCTTCACGCTGGCCGATGCGTGTCTGAAGGGGGAAGTCGAGCGCAGTGGCCGCATCGTGCTCGGGCTGCGGGGAGAAGGCGTCGAGCCGCCGGTGATCCTGTGGGCGCTGACCCGCGAGCTGCGCACCCTGCTCTCGCTGCGCCAGCACCTCGATCAAGGCCAGAGCTTCGAGCATGCCTGCAAGGCGCAGAAGCCGATGATCTTCGACAAGCGTCGCCCCTTCTATCAACAGGCGCTCAACCGCCTGCCCCACAAGCGCCTGCACAAGCTGCTGCTGTTCTCGCAGCGACTCGACATGGCGATCAAGGGCGGGATGACGCTGCCCATCTGGGACGGGATGGTCGATCTCGCCCTGACGCTCGCCGGCGGACGCGGCCCACTGGCCGAACTGCCCCACGCCTACAAGGTGGTGTGATTCAGACACCCGGGAGAACGCATGCAGACTTCCTCCAGCACGCTTGGCGAAGCCGTCGACGTCGAGACCCTGCGGCGGTGGCTCGCCGAAGGCAATACCCTGACAGTGGAAGTGCAGATGCTGGATCAAGGGCTTCATGTGGTTCGCCTGCATCATGCCGCTGGCATCAGTCGTCTGGTCGATGACAGCGGCCAGTCCCTGCGTTTCACCGGCACCCAGTGGATCAGTCGCCTGCTGTTGCCTCTGGGGCTGACCCACGGCGTGCAGACCTGGGCGGAAGTACAGGATGAGATGATCGGCCTGCCCACGACGCCGATCGACAATGCCAGCCTGCTGGCCCATGGCACGCGCGTGGCCTTCCAGACGCACTAGACGCTGCGCGCCACGCCTCTCCTCGCTTGTCTTTCTCCCCTGCTCGTCGCTTGTCTTTCTCTTCGCCTCCCCTCTTGTCTTTCTCCGGCTCCCCTCTTGTCTTTCTTCGCCAATCATCAAGACGCCCCCACCAGCAGGCTGATGAGGGCGTCTTGTCATTCGGCTTCTGTGCCTTATGCGGCTTTTCGGCTTATACAAGTGATACCGCGTCACTCAATTGCGCCCTGCAAGCGTGGCAACTCTTCGCTCAGTGCGCCGCATCCGCCTTGGACTTCACGAACGCCTTGTAGCCATAAAGCTTGCGCGGATTGTCGCGGAAGATCTTCTCGCGCATCTCGCGCTCCGGCAACCAGCGCTGCATCAGCTCGGCCAGGGTGTCCTCCTCCGGCATCTCGACGCCGATATAGGGATGCGGCCAGTCACTGCCCCACACCACGCGCTCCGGATTGGCCGCTACCAGCGCCCGCACCAGCGCCGTGACATCGGAGTAAGGCAAGCGACCACGCGTGGTCAGCCGGTAAGGCGCCGACAGCTTGACCCAGGTGCGCCCCTGCTTGAGCAGTCGACACAGCGCGGCAAAGCCGGGACATTCAGGGCCACGCGTGGCCGCCAGATGGCCCATGTGGTCGATCACCACCGGCACCGGCAAGCTGCCGAGGCGCGCTTCCATGTCACGGAAGGTCGAGACATCGATCAGACATTCCAGATGCCACTTGAAGCGTGCCAGGCGATCCGCCAGCAGCACCACATCACGCCAGCGCAACCCGCCGGCGAAGATCAGGTTGAGGCGAACGCCACAGACTCCCAGCTCGGAGAGCCGCTCAAGCTCGGCATCACTGATGTCGGGCGTGACAACCGCCACGCCACGGTAATCCAGCCCACGCTCACGACAGCTCTGCAGGCTGTCGCACAGCAGGCGATTGTCATAGCCATAGACACTGGGCTGTATCAGCACGCCGTGGCTGGCGCCCAGTGCATGATGCATCTCGAGTGCTTCATTGAGCCCCACGGGGGCCGGGTCATAGGTTCTGTCCGCCGCCAATGGGTAACGCACCGGGTCACCAAACAGGTGAAGGTGACAATCTATACTGCCCGCCGGCAACCGGAAGGTCAGGGGGTGTGGCAAGGGTCTGGGCGGCGTGGCGCGCGGCAGATCCTGCTCGACATGATTCCAGTCCATCGATGCGACTCCCTCGCGTAACCTCAATCATCAAGCCCGGGGCGACGTGACGCTCGATCGCCCATTGCCACGATACTGCGCCGCCCTTCTCGTTTCCAGACAAAAGCCTGCCAACGAAAAAGCGGCATGTCCGAAGACATGCCGCTTGAGGTATCAGGCGGGGCCTGATCGCTTATCGAAGACGCTGACGGAAGGCGCTGACGTTCAGTCGAGACGCTCGAACACGGTCGCGACGCCCTGGCCCATGCCGATGCACATGGTCGCCAGACCCAGGCGCGTGTTCTGCTGCTTCATGACGTTGAGCAGTGTGGTGCAGATACGCGAGCCGGAACAGCCCAGCGGGTGGCCCAGCGCGATGGCGCCGCCGTTGAGGTTGACCGCCGTGTCGACACGCTCCAAGAGGCCGAGGTCCTTGAGTACCGGAATCGACTGCGCCGCGAAGGCCTCATTGAGTTCGACGGTCTGAATGTCCTCGATGGTCAGGCCTGCCGCCTTGAGCGCCTGTTTGGAGGCCGGCACCGGCCCGTAGCCCATGATGGAGGCGTCACAGCCTGCCACACCAGTGGACAGCACACGAGCGATGGGCTTGAGGCCCAGCGCTTCGGCGCGCTCGGCACTCATCACCGCCATGCCCGAGGCACCCACCGACAGCGCGGAGGAGGTACCCGCCGTGACGCTGCCGCCCTTGGGATCGAACACCGGCTTGAGGTTGCCCATGGATTCCATGCTGGCATCGCCACGGATGACCTCATCGCGGGTCACCATCACGCGACGCCCCTCGGCATCATGGCCCTCGACGCCGATGATCTCGTCATCGAAGCGACCTTCATCGGCGGCGGCCTGGGCACGCTGGTGAGAGCGCACGCCAAACTCATCCTGCTGCTCACGACTCACGCCATGCATCTTGCCGAGCAGTTCCGCGGTCAGGCCCATCATCATCGCCGCCTTGGCCGCGTGCTTGCTGGCCGCCGGGTTGACGTCGACCCCGTGTGCCATCGGCACGTGCTCCATGTGCTCGACACCGCCGATGATATAGAAGTCGCCCATGCCGGCCTTGATGTTGGCGGTGGCGATATGCAGGGCACTCATCGAGGAACCACACAGGCGGTTGACCGTCTGCGCCGGCACGGTACGCGGAATGCCAGTCATAATGGCGGCGTTGCGCGCGATGTTCATGGACTGCTCCAGGGTCTGGTTGACGCAGCCCCAGATGATGTCGTCGACCTCGGCCGGCACCAGGCCGGGATTGCGATCGAACAGCGCCTGCATCACCGCGGCGGACAGATTCTCGGCGCGCACGTGCCGGAAGGCGCCGTTCTTGGCCTTGGCCATGGCGGTACGCACGCCATCGACGATTACCACATCTCTCGGATTCAGATTCATTGTCTGGCTCCCTCATGGCCCTCGCTGTCGCGAGGGCCGAAAATTCTGGTCGGATAGTGCTGGCGGCCACTCGGGCGCTCAGCCATCAAAGGCTCAGGAGTAGAAGGCGTCGCCACGCTTGGCGCGCTCGCGCAGCGCCTCGGTCGGGCGATACAGCGGCCCCAGCTCATCGGCCAGGCTGTCGGCCAGCGCGACGAACTCGGCCACGCCCATGGCATCGACATAGCGCAGCGCGCCACCACGGAACGGCGGGAAACCGATGCCGTAGATCAAGGCCATGTCAGCCTCGGCCGGGCTGCCGACGATGTCGTCTTCCAGGCAGCGGATGGTTTCCATGCACAGCGGCACCATCATGCGCGCGATGATGTCTTCATCGGAGAACTCGCGCGTCTCGCTGACGACCTGGGCCACCAGTGCCTGAGCTTCATCATCCGCCAGCTTCTTCGGCTTGCCCTTGCGGTCTTCCTCGTAGCGGTAGAAGCCCAGATCGTTCTTCTGGCCGAGGCGCTTGTTGTCGTACATCACCTGGATGGCGGTCTTGCCGTCTCGCGCCATGCGGTCCGGGAAGCCTTCCGCCATCACGGCATTGGCGTGCACCGCGGTATCCATGCCGACCACATCCAGCAGGTAGGCCGGCCCCATCGGCCAGCCGAACTTCTCCATCACCTTGTCGACGCGCTGATAGTCGGCGCCCTTCTCGACCAGCAGGCTGAAACCACCGAAGTAGGGGAACAGCACGCGATTGACCAGAAAGCCCGGGCAGTCGTTGACGACGATCGGCGTCTTGCCCATCTGGCGGGCATAGGCGACGGTCGCGGCGATGGCCGCATCGCTGGACTTCTCGCCACGGATGACCTCGACCAGTGGCATGCGGTGCACCGGGTTGAAGAAGTGCATGCCGCAGAAGTTCTCGGGACGCTTGAGCGACTCGGCCAGCCGCGTGATGGAGATGGTCGAGGTGTTGGAGGTCAGGATGGCGTCCTCGGCGACGTTGTCCTCGAGCTCGGCCAGCACCGAGGCCTTGACCTTGGGATTCTCGACCACCGCCTCGACGACCAGGTCCACATTGCCGAAGTCACCGTAGGACAGCGTCGGGCGAATGTTGGACAGGCCCTGCGCCATCTTCTCGGTGGTCAGCTTGCCGCGCTCGACGCCCTTGCCGAACAGCTTGCGTGCTTCCTTGAGGCCCAGTTCGATGGCCTCGCCGTTGATGTCCTTCATCAGGATCGGCGTACCCTTGCTGGCGCTCTGATAGGCGATGCCGCCGCCCATGATGCCGGCCCCCAGCACGGCGGCCTGCTTGACCTCGCTGGCCTGCTTCTCGTAGCCCTTGGCCTTCTTCTTGACCACCTGATCGTTCATGAACAGGCCGACCAGATTGAAGGCCACATCGGTCAGCGCCATCCTGGCGAAGGTCTTGGCCTCGATGGCCTGGGCACGCTCACGCGATTCCCCCGCGCCCTTCTGGATGACCTTGATGGCCTCCACCGGCGCCGGGTAGTGCGGACCGGCCTTGCCGGCCACGAAGCCCTTGGCGGTCTCGAAGGCCATCATCTGCTCGATGGCATTGAGCTTGAGCGGCGAGGTCTTCTCGAGACGACGCGCCTGATAGTCCAGCTCGCCGGCATTGGCACGCGCCAGAATGTCGAGTGCCGCCGCGTCCAGCTCGGACACCGGCAGGACGGCATCGACGGCGCCCACTGCCAGCGCCTTGTCGGCACGGTTCTCGGTGCCACCACAGATCCACTCGATGGCGTTGTCTGCCCCGATCAGACGCGGCAGTCGTACACAGCCCGCCCAGCCGGGGATGATGCCGAGCTTGGTTTCCGGCAGGCCGATCTTGGCGCTGTCGGCCATGACCCGGAAATCGGTGGTCAGGGTGATCTCGCAGCCGCCGCCCAGCGCCAGCCCATTGATGGCAGTGACGGTGGGGAACGGCAGGTCCTCGATGGCATTGAAGATGCCATGGATGTTCATGTTCATGTCGATGAGGAAGGCTTCATCCTTCTCGAACATCTGATGGAACTCGGTGATATCGGCACCGACCACGAACGCTTCCTTGGCGGAGCGGATGACCAGCCCCTTGAGATCGGCCGTCGCCTTGATGGCCTCGACCGCCTCTCCCAGCTCCTTGAGTACGTAGCTGGCCAGCTTGTTGACCGATTCGCCTTCAAGATCGAGGGTCAACAGGGCGATGGCGTCCTGATTGGCCTCGACGGTTAGCGTTTTGCCTGAATAGATCATCCACGGATCTCCACAAGAGAAAGAGGTGAAGGGGCTGCCGGGCGCTCGAGGGTCACTGCCATTTGGCGTTGGCCATGAGGGCGTTGGCAACCGGCCTCGCCGGACTCGCCGCTGGCAGAGGCACCGCGCGAGAGTCATCTCTCATCACAGCGCTTCATACAAGCGTTTGAATACAGCCAGCTTGGGCCAGTGACGGGCAAAGATCAAGCCTGCGGACATTAGCGAAAGGTCGGGGGTCACGGGCCGTCTGTATACTGGCCCGGGCAGACTGGCGCACGCTATCGACAGCCGATGTAGGCAAAGATCGACGCTACACCGCACAAGGCAGCCGCGTTACCCTGAACGCTTTCCCAACCCGCAGGCTGGCCGCGACACCTCCTCGCGCGCCAGCAGGCTTTCAAAGGCCTCATCGATATCATGCTTTCATGAGCAGCACTCTCACCGCCCTGTATCTGCGCCTGACCGGCCTTGTCGAACGCACCAAGCGCTGGCACTGGCTATGGCCGCCCATCGGCTTTGCCGCCGGCATCTGCAGTTTCTTCCTCGTCAATCGTCAGCAATGGCTGGGCGGCATGCTGGCGCTGGGCATGATGCTGGCCTGGTTGATCCTGATCGCCGAAGGCCTGTGGAGCCGTCTGCGCCGCCATCGCGGCCAGAATGCCCTGCCCCGCAAGCTGGCGACCTTCGTGGCCCAGCTGATCCAGCAGGAGACACTGTGTTTCACGCTGCCGTTCTTCCTGGCGACCACCGACTGGGCCAGCGGCCAGGCGGGCTTCACGCTGCTGCTGTGCGGCGCGACCCTGCTGTCGATTCTCGATCCCTTCTACTACCGGCTGGCCGAGCGCCATCGCTGGCTGTACTTCGGCTTCCACGCCCTGTGCGTGTTCGTGGTGGTACTGGTCACCCTGCCCCTGCTGCTGGAACTGACCACGGGCGAGAGCCTGCTGGCCGCCTGTGCCGCCATGAGCCTGTTCGCGCTGCCCAGCGTCGCCAACCTGCGCATCGCGCGTGGGGTGGTCGGCGGTCTGGCGATGATCGGCATCAGCGTGATGCTCGGGGTAGGCGCATGGGGGGCACGCGCCTGGATTCCGCCCGCCACGCTGTGGATCAATGCCAGCAGCCTGTCGCCGGACTTCGATACCGCGGCGCGCGCACCGCGTGGCGAGATGCAGCTGACGCCTGCGCAACTCTCGGCCCGCGGCCTCTACGCCTTCACGGCCATCCGCGCGCCGCGCGGCCTGTCGGAGAAGGTCTATCACGTCTGGCGGCATGACGGCGAAGTCGTCGATCGCATCGCCCTGAACATCAATGGCGGGCGTAGCGAAGGCTACCGCGCCTGGACGCACAAGACCGCCTTCCCGCAGGGCAGCGAGGGCGAGTGGCGCATCGATGTCGAGACGATGAACGGACAGCGCATCGGCAGTCTGCGCTTCGTGGTCAGCGATGATCCGCAGCAGGCCACCCTGGCCGACAGCACCATCAGCCAGCCGCCCGGCATCCCCGGCTGGCGTATCACCAACCTGATTCCGGGTTTGTGACAGTCGTCATCATGAGTCGCTCCACAAGCGGGAACGCTGAGTTACTCGACCTTGGACGTAAAATTCGTTCGCAGGCTTGTAATTATCCAGACTGCCTAGCATGCTGATGTGAAGGGCGGCGCGCGCAAGGAATCAGTCTCATTCAGGTTTGAGTGATGCTGGACGCGCGCCAATGACAAAAGCCCCTTCACATTTGCACTCAGCGGACGACCTATCCATGCATGAAGATATCGGACTCAAGCTTTCCCGCCTGCCGCGCCTGTGGCGCGCCATTCTGGACCAGCGACTGTCCCCACTAGGGCTGACCCAGACTCGCTGGATGACGCTGGTACACCTGTGGCGCATGGGCGATGGTCAGCCCCAATGTGATCTGGCTCGCTCCATCGGTATCGAAGCCCCGTCGCTGGTTCGCACCCTGGACCAACTGACCGAACAGGGCCTGGTCGAGCGCCGTGCCTGTGAGGAAGACCGCCGCACCAAGCGCATCTTCCTGACCCGCAAGGCGCTGCCACTGATCGAGAAGATCGATGCCATCGCCGAGCAGACTCGCATCGAGATGCTCGAGGGCCTGAGCGAAGCGCAGGTCGATCAATTCTGTGAATGCCTGCGCGTCATGGAGCGCAATGGCCTGGAAATCTCCGAGAAGGTGCCGGAGAGCGCCTGAGCCTACACGCCGACCGGAAATGGCCGGCCGCGCCAGCAGGACATGAGCGCAAGCGGAACATGAAAAAGCCCCCATCGAGTGACTCGATGGGGGCTTTTTTCTGCGGGCAGGAAGGCTGCGCGTGTCAGGCGTCCGGCATCTTCGGCTCGGTGCCCACCAGCGGTCGACGCTTGTGCGAGATAGGCGCCTTGTCGATCAACAACGCATGCAAGGCCTCGAATTCGCGCCGCCAGTCGTGGCAGCTATCCACATCCAGACTCTCGCCCCACCACAGCGTCAGGCCGGAGAGCGACGACTCCAGCATCAGGGCATCCTCCGGCAGCGTGCGCGTGAAGCGCAGCAACGCTGCGGCGACATCAGGGTCATCCGCCAGGCGACTCTCCTCGCGCCAGCGATAGCCCGGCACCGCCTCACGCAGGGCATCACTGGCCCATTCATCCTGCACCAGAATGAAGGGCGTGACATCGCGCTCGGTCGGCCAGGGGCGGCGGTAACCGACGATGCCCTTGGGCGCGTCAGAAAGCGCCGGCGCCTTGAGATCCACCCGCATGCCATCGGCGATCACCGCCTTGCGGACCAGTGAAGTGCGCGTCTCGCGTTTGCTGGGGCGTAGCCAGGTCAGCGGCGACAGCATCGCCAGCACGACAAAAATGATGATCAGCGCAGTCGTCATCGTCTATCCAACGGTTGTCTATTCAAGGGTTTCATCAAGCAGGACGTGGCGTGAAAGAGCAGGATAGGCTATGCAGCCCCGCAGTGTTGCGTATCACGCACTGCCATTACGTTGATGTAAGTCATTGTGTTCAAGGGGGCGGCAAGCCTAGCATGGAAGCAGGTGCACGACGCCACTCGAATGGCCAACCTCTGCGGGAGGACCTCAGGATGAGCAACGAATACAAGCATGTACTGGTCGCTGTCGACCTGACCAAGGATTCCCATCTGGTGCTGGAGCGGGCACTGCCGATCGCCAAGCGCAACGGCGCCAAGATTTCCATCATCCATACGCTGGAACCGCTGGGTTTTGCCTATGGCGGTGATATCCCGATGGACCTGACCAGCATCCAGGACCAGCTGGATTCCCACGCCCGTGAACGGCTTGGCGAGATCGCCTCCCCTCATGATATCGCCGCCGAAGACCAGTACGTGGTGGTCGGCATGCCGGACAGCGAGATTCATCGCTTCGCGGCCGAACACGACGTGGACCTGATCGTGGTCGGCTCGCATGGTCGACATGGCTTTGCGCTGCTGCTGGGCTCCACCTCCACGGGTGTCCTGCACGGTGCCCAGTGTGACGTGCTGGCGGTGCGCGTCGGCGCGGATGACAGCGAGGAATGATGGCGGCCGGCTAGCCGACACCTCATGCCAGACGACACCTCACGTCGATGACATGTGAGGGACGACAAGAGGGCTGCCCATGGGCAGCCCTCTTGTGTGTTCAGCTGACGGGCTTTCTGCACCGCACGGTCATCAAGCATCGTCACTCATGACCGTAGTTCATGACCGAACGTGTGCAGGACCGTCACTTGCGGCTTCAGCCTTCCTGCATGGCCTCAAGTTCCATCCAGCGTTCCATCGTCTCTTCCAGCACCTGCTGCTTGTAGCTGAGCTTCTCCAGCGTATTCTTCACCGCCTTGGCATCCCCGGTGTAGAACTCCGGCGCCGCGATCTCGGCTTCCAGCGTCGCGATCTCCGCTTCCAGCTTCTCGATGGTCGCCGGAATCAGGTCCAGCTCGCGCTGGAACTTGTAGGGCAGCTTGACCTTCTTGTTGGCCTGCTGCGCCTGGGCGGCCTCACGCTTGCGGCGCTCGTCTTCTGCCTGGGCATCACGACGGTGCTTTTCTTCGCGCTCACGCTCGACTTCCCACGGTGCCGGCGGCAGATGCCCGCCCTGACGTATCCAGTCGCTGTAACCCCCGACATACGGCTTGACGACCCCGTCGCCCTCGAAGGCGAGGATGTTGGTGACCACGTTGTCCATGAAAGCACGGTCGTGGGAAACCAGCAGCACGGTACCGTCGAAGTCGAGCAACAGCTCCTCGAGCAGCTCCAGCGTCTCGACATCCAGGTCGTTGGTCGGCTCATCGAGCACCAGCACGTTGGCCGGCATGGTGAACAGACGCGCCAGCAGCAGACGGTTGGACTCGCCCCCTGACAGGGAGCGAACCGGCTGACGCGCGCGGTCCGGCGTGAACAGGAAGTTCTGCAGGTAGCTCATCACGTGCATGTCACGCCCGCCGACCGTGACACGGTCGCTGCCGCGCGCCACGTTGTCGTAGACGGTGGCTTCCATGTCGAGGCCCTTGCGCAGCTGATCGAAGTAGGCGATCTGCAGCTTGGTGCCTTCGATGCGCTTGCCTTCGCTGGCTTCCAGCTGACCGAGCAGAATGTGCAGCAGCGTAGTCTTGCCCGCGCCGTTGCGCCCCAGCAGGCCGACCTTGTCACCGCGCTGGATCTCGACGCTCAAGTCACGGATGACCCACTGCTCCTGCGCCTCATCGTAGCGATAGCTGACGTTCTCCAGCTCCACCACCCGCTTGCCGCTGCGCTCGGCGGAGTCGACGGCGATACGCGCACGGCCCTGCACTTCACGCCGCTGGCCACGCTCGGCACGCATCTTCTCCAGCGCACGCACACGGCCTTCATTGCGGGTACGACGCGCCTTGACCCCCTGGCGGATCCAGGTCTCTTCCTGGGCCAGTTTCTTGTCGAACTCGGAGTTCTCCTTGGCCTCGACATCCATCTCGTGCTGCTTCTGGGCCTGATAGGCCGCGTAATCGCCCGGGTAACGCCCGAGACGGCCACGGTCCAGCTCCAGAATCTGGGTCGCGAGGCGCTTCAGGAAGGCCCTGTCGTGGGTGATGAACAGCACGGCACCAGAGAAGGCCGCGACCTGCTCTTCCAGCCAGGCGATGGTATCGAGATCCAGATGGTTGGTCGGCTCATCGAGCAGCAGCAGGTCCGGGTCGGACACCAGCGCACGCGCCAGCGCGACACGACGGCGCCAGCCGCCGGACAGGTCTTCCATCATGGTGTCTTCCGGCAGGCCCAGGCGGGTCAGCACGGTATCGATACGCTGCTGGAACTGCCAGCCATCGACGCTTTCCAGCGCGACCTGCACGTGCTCGAGACGCTTGAGGTCCGGCTCGGGATCGCTGATCAGATGATGATATTCCGCCAGCAGCGCGCCCGCCTTCGGCAAGCCTTCAGCGACGATATCGAAGATGGTGCGTCCTTCGGCGGCCGGCAGGTCCTGCGAGAGTACGCCGATCTTGAGGCCCGGCGCCTTCCACAGCTCACCGGCATCGGCCTGGAATTCGCCGGTGATCAGCTTGAGCAGGGTCGACTTGCCGGTGCCGTTGCGGCCGACGAGCGCCAGACGCTCGCCGCGCTCGACGACAAGGTCCGCCCCGTTGAGCAAGACGTGATGGCCATAGGCCAGCTGAAGATTTTCCAGTCGTAACAATGCCATGTGCAGCAGCAACTCGTGACGGGTCCACGGCCGGGAAGGCCACGGAGGAAGTGGGAGTCAGGCGGACAGGCCGCCGCCAGCGACGCGCGCCGGAGAATGCTGCCATTCTACCCGAGGCGCAGCGTGCAGGCGATGGAAGACGCCGCAAGGGCTGAAAGACGCCGGCGCCTTGGGTAGAATGGCCGACCGCTTGAAATCACGTCACGTGCCCTGCACTGCCAAGGCCCGCCTGGCATGCAGCGCTATCGAGTGCCAGGCCGACGGGCTGTTGCCCAGCCTTGCGCTGTCACGTGTCTTCTCCCTCCCCGCGATCCCAAGGGTGTCCGATGTCCGCGCTTCCCACGCATGCCGATCCTGCCTCCCTGCCCTACTATGATAGCGAGCGGCTGTCCGACGAGACGCTTGCCGCCTTGTGTGACGACCTTGAACTCGGCGAGGCCGATATCGCGGCCGCGCTGACGCTGCTGGCACCGGAGCTGCGTTTCGCCAGCCCCTCTGCGCTGGTCGACATCGGCGTCAACCTGACGCATGAGAGCTACGCGCGCGACATCGAGGGCACCTTGCTGCGAGCACGCGCGGCGGGCGTGAGCCAGCAGATCCTGACCGGCACCAGCCTGGATGGCTCGCGTGAGGCCCAGGCGCTGGCGGCTCGCTATCGTGGCCTTTCTGCCACCGCCGGTGTGCATCCGCATGATGCCAGCCAGTGGAACGACGGCGTCGAACGCGGCATCCGGGAGCTACTGGCGCAGCCGGAGGTCGTCGCGGTGGGGGAATGTGGCCTCGATTTCAATCGCAACTTCTCGACGCCCGCCGAACAGGCCCGAGCGTTCGAAGCGCAGCTGACACTGGCCGCCGAGACAGGCCTGCCGCTGTTTCTGCATGAACGTGACGCCGGTCGCCAGATGCTCGAGATGCTCAAGCACTGGCGCGACGATATCGGTCACGCCGTCGTGCATTGCTTCACCGGTGAGCGCGAGACGCTCTACGGCTATCTCGATCTCGACCTGCACATCGGCCTGACCGGCTGGCTGTGTGATGAGCGCCGAGGCGAACACCTGCGCAGCCTGTGCCGCGAGATTCCCCTCGAACGCCTGATGCTGGAAACCGATTGCCCCTATCTGGTACCGCGCAATCTGCCCGCCAAGCTCAAGGGGCGCCGTCATGAACCCTCACTGCTGGTGTGGATCATGGCGGAGGTCGCGGCGCTGCGTGGTATCGACATGGAAGAACTCGCAGAGGCCACCACCGCCACTGCCACACGCTTCTTCCGCCTGTAATCGGCATCAACGACTTTCCCTGCACGCTTCCCTGCTCTGGACATCACCATGCACGAATATGAACCCGAAACAGGGGACTTCCCCGCATTCATCGCCGTCGAGACCGGCGAGGACTCCAGTCTGCCGCTGGCCATCGCCTGGGCGCTGCCCGATGGCCAGATGAAGCATGTGCTGATCCAGCCGGATGACGAATGGCTGGATGGCGAGATGCTGGAGCTGGGCGACTACAGCCTGGACGACCTGCGCAGCTTCGGCGTCAGCCCCCTCGATGTGCTCAAGGAGCTGGAGCAGGACTACTACCAGACCACGCTCTATACCACCGGCGTCATGGATGACGAGCAGGCACTGGCCCGCCTGTTCGACGCCTACAACATGGACCCCTTCATCGAGTTCGCGCCGGCGGAAGGCCTCTACCCCGAGCTTGCCCCGGGTGACTGGGCGCGCGAGCGCAACAACATGCTGTTCGAACAGGGCCTGCAGCCCTTCCGCCCGGACAACGAGGTGCTGGTGATGCTGGCCATCCATACCCGCCTGCGCGGTGATGGCGTGCGTGGCGAGCAACACATCCAGGGCACTGGCCCGGATTACGAGATCGACTGGGAAGAAGACGTCTGATCAGACGCTCCTGCTCCTGACACGCAAACGCCCCGACAACCGCAAGGTTGTCGGGGCGTTCTCATTCAAGCCTTGGCCTCTACGGCGCGGCTCAGCCGTTGGAGCGGCCACCACCGTTGCCACCGCTGGAGCGATTGCGACCACCACGTGAGCGGCGACGCGGACGCTCATCATTGCTCGGCGCATTCGGCGCACGGTTGCCGTTCACCTCCGGCTGCGGCGCGACGCGATTGCCATCGACTTCACGCTGCACCGGTGCACGGTTGCCGCGGTTGTCATCATCGACACGCGCAGTCTGCTGAGGCTGACCACCAGTGCGCTGGCCGCCAGTACGCTGGCCGCCAGTACGCTGGCCGCCCGAGCGCGCGCCGCCAGAGCGCTGGCCGCCAGAACGCTGACCTTCAGAGCGCTGACCGCCAGTACGCTGACCTTCAGAGCGCTGGCCGCCATTGCCACGACCTTCACCAGCAGGCTTGCCGCCAGTGCGCTGGCCGCCAGAACGCTGGCCGCCATTGCCACGGCCTTCACCGGCAGGCTTGCCGCCAGTGCGTTGGCCGCCAGAGCGCTGGCCACCACGCGGCTGACGCGGCTCACGTTCCGGCTCGACATCGACTTCCGGCACGAAACCTTCCACTTCGACGCGCTTGAGCTTGCCCTTGAGCAGACGCTCGATGCCGCCGAGTTCCTTGCGCTCATCGCTGGAGACCAGCGAGATGGCACGCCCACTGGCGCCGGCACGGCCGGTACGTCCGATGCGGTGCACGTAGTCTTCCGGCACGTTGGGCAGTTCGTAGTTGACGACCTGCGGCAGCTGCTCGATATCCAGACCACGCGCCGCGATGTCCGTCGCGACCAGCACTCGCACTTCGCCGTTCTTGAAGCCGGCCAGTGCCTTGGTACGCGCATTCTGGCTCTTGTTGCCGTGAATCGCCGCAGCACTGATGCCGGACTTCTCGAGCTTGGTCGCCAGACGGTTGGCACCGTGCTTGGTACGGGTGAAGACCAGCACCTGGTGCCAGTTTTCCTTGATGATCAGGTGCTTGAGCAGTGAAGGCTTGTGGCTCTTCTCCACGGTGTGGATATGCTGCTCGACCTTCTCGGCCGTGGTGTTGCGCGGGCTGGCTTCCACCGCCACCGGGTCATTCAGCAGCTTGTTGGCCATGCCGCGAATCTCATCGGAGAAGGTCGCGGAGAACAGCAGCGTCTGACGCTTGGTCGGCAGCAGCTTGAGCAGACGACGGATGTCGTGGATGAAGCCCATGTCCAGCATGCGGTCCGCTTCATCCAGCACCAGCGTCTCGAGATCGGAGAAGTCGATGGCCTTCTGGGAGTGCAGGTCCAACAGGCGGCCCGGCGTGGCGGTCAGGATCTCGACGCCAGAGGACAGGCGGCTGATCTGCGGGTTGATCTTCACGCCACCGAATACCACGGCATTGCGCAGCTTCAGGTGACGGGAATAGGCAGTGACGTTCTCGTCGATCTGCGCGGCCAGTTCACGCGTAGGCGTGACGATCAGGGCCTTGATCTTGCGGGCACCCGTGGGAGCGCTCTGTGAGAGGCGCTCGACCAGCGGCAGGGCGAAACCGGCAGTCTTGCCGGTACCGGTGCGCGCGGCAGCCATCACATCACGGCCTTCCAGCACGGCAGGAATCGCACCTGCCTGGACGGGAGACGGCGTGGAATAGCCCATCTCGGCGATCGCTTTCAGGACAGGAGCGGACAGCCCCAGGGAGGCAAACGCCGGGACGGAATTGGCAGTAGTCTCAGTCATCAATATCTCTTCGGCTGACCGGCCACGTGCTGGTCGATCATTAAGGAATGGCGCCTGGCCGGGCACGTGCCGGGAGAGGGAGCGAGGCGTATCAGGCGCAGAAAAGAAAGAGTCGGTCAGAGGGACCTCATCCGGCTGCTGCCAGTCGCTCGCGTCAGGCGATGGCCCAGTCTACCATCTTCCGCCGTCGCCTGCAGAAGCGTGCATCCGATGGGTTCAATGCCAGTGCAGCGGATAGCGGCGATGACGCGCCAGATTGTTGATCAACACCGCCAGCACCAGCATCGCCAAGCAGCCAAGCCCCACCGGCAACAGAGCGTACCAGTAGCCCAGCTCGTGCAGCGGCTGACCGCCGATCACCGCGATCAAGGCCGTGGCGCCGCCCGGTGGGTGCAGGGTGTGCGTCAGCTGCATGACCAGCAGTGCCACCGAAACCGCCATGGCGGCCGCCAGCCAGCCATCGCCCAGCCAGTGATAGCAGGCGACACCGACCAGTGCCGACAGCATGTTGCCGCCCAGCACATTGCGCGGCTGGGCCAGCGGACTGTGCGGCGCACCGTAGAGCAGCACCGAGGTCGCGCCGAAGGACCCCACCAGCAACAGCGAGCTGACCGCCAGGTAGTGCGAGGACAGCCAGCCGATCAGCGCCATGCCCAGAAAGGCCCCGAGCCACGACCACAGGGCATCGGCAACATGCGGCCTGCCCCGCTTCAGGGGGCCACCACGCATCTTGGCTACGTAAGGCTTGAGCATCGTGCGAACCATCTCCGGCGTTGTCCTGTCAGTGTCGAGCGCTGCACCCTAGGCGATCTCCACACGAGGGACAACTCTCATATGGCAATAAGCTGATGCCGACGCTGTCTTCATCATGACTCGCTGCGCGAGGCCACGATGGTGCGCGAGATCACGATCACCGGCAGGATGCCGACCACCACGATCACCAGCGCCGGCAACGCCGCCTGCTCGAGCATTTCATCCGAGGCGTACTGATAGACGTGGGTGGCGAGCGTGTCGAAGTTGAAGGGCCGCAGCAACAAGGTGGCCGGCAGCTCCTTCATGGCATCGACGAACACCACCAGCGCCGCGGTCAGCAAGCCGGGGCGGATCAAAGGCAGGTGCACCCGGCGCAGTGTCGAGAAGGTGTTCTCGCCCAGCGAGCGCGCCGCCATGTCCATCGAGGGCGTGACCTTGTCGAGACTCGATTCGATGGAACCCGCGGCGATGGCGAGGAAGCGCACCACATAGGCGATGATGATCGCGCCCATCGTCCCCGTCAGCAGCAGACCGCTGGAGAACCCGAAGTTGGCGCGCAGGAAGCTGTCCAGCGCATTGTCGAAACCGGACAGCGGCACCAGCACGCCCAGCCCCAGCACGGCGCCCGGCATGGCATAACCGAGACTCGAGAGCTTGAGCGCCTGCTGTACGCTGGCGGTGCGATCCAGCCGCTTGGCGTAGGCCAGCAGTACCCCGATGATCAGCGTCAACACGGCAGCACTCACCGACAGCATCAGGCTATTGAGCGCGTAACCGGCGAAGTCCGGCGTCCACGACTCCTCGAAGTAGCGAATGGCATGCCGCGTCAGCAGGCCCACCGGCAACAGGAAGCCGAACAGCAGCGGCAGCAGGCAGGCCAGTGTCGCCAGCCCGGCGCGCCAGCCATGCAGGGTCGGGCGACGATAGCGACGATAGCGATCGCCCTTGCCGAACTGACGCTGCCGGCGCCTGGCATGTCGTTCCAGCCAGATCAGCGTGACCACGAAGATCATCAGGCACAGCGCGATCTGGGCCGCACCGCGCAGGCTGCCCATGTTGAGCCACACATTGAAGATGCCGGCGGTCAGCGAACGCACCGCGAAGTAATCGACGGTGCCGAAATCATTGAGCGCCTCCATCATCGCCAGCGCCAGACCGACGGCGATCGCCGGGCGTGCACTGGGCAACGCCACGCGCCAGAAGCTCTGCCAGCCATTGCAGCCCAGGGTGCGGCTGGCATCGCGCAGTGACGGTGATTGATCGAGAAATGCCGAGCGCGCCAGCATGAAGACATACGGAAACAGCACCAGCGACAGCATCAGGATGGCGCCACCCAGACTGCGTATCTCGGGGAAGTAGTAATCCTGCGGCGAGTCCCAGCCGAACAGCGCACGCAGCGCGCCCTGGAAGGGGCCGGCATACTCGAAGACATCGGTGTAGATGTAGGCGATGACGTTGGCGGGAATCGCGAACGGCAGCAGCAATGACCACTCGAAGGTGCGCCGCAGCGGGAACTGATACATGGTGGTCAGCCACGCCGATACCACGCCCATGCTGCCGCTGAGCACTGCCACCCCGGCCACCAGCGCCAGACTCGTCATGACGTAATCAGGCAGCACGGTGGAGACGAGGTGCGGCCAGATGCCGTCACCGGCCTGATCACTGCCATCATCGCCGAACAACGCCAGCCAGATGACGGCCAGCACCGGCATCACCACCAGCGCGGCGACCCCCCAGGCCGTCGCGAACCACCCCATGTGAGTACCCAGGCGCCGCTGACGACGTCTTATCGCCGCGTCTTCGGCGACTGACGTGCCGTGAGTCGCGCGCTCCAGGGCGAGCTCCGTCGCGCTGGTTGCCGTGCAGGCTTCCTCTTCAAGGCTCGCACCTCGCTTTGCCAACAGCCGCTTGCCTTGCGTCATCTGTTCTTCCTCACTGACCTGCCAACTGCAATTGCGTCTATTTTACATTGTTCACTCAAACGAAGAGGGGCTGTCGCTTCGCGACAGCCCCTCTTCGTTCATGACATCCCACCCGATGGCTTACGCCAGCGGTGAGTGCCGTTACTGGTTGAAGCCGACTTCATTGACCATCTGAGCAGCACGCTTGCGGTATTTGGCGACCTCGGTCAGCGAGAGGTCATCCTGCTTGAACTCGCCCCAGGACGTCAGCAGCTCCGAGCTTTCGGCAGCCGGGTTGGCCGGGTACTCGAAATTGACCTCGGCATACATGTGCTGGGCGGTCTTCTCGGTCAAGAAGCGCATCAGCTTGAGCGCATTCTCTTCGTGCGGCGCGTACTTGGTCATCGCCATGCCGGAGATGTTCATGTGCGTGCCGACACCGTTCTGGTCCGGGAATTCGATGCGTGCCTTCTCGGCCCACGGACGCTGCTCGTCGTTGTCGAGCATCTTGCCGTAGTAGTAGCTGTTGCCGATGGCCACGTCACAGACGTTGTCACGAATCGCCTTGATCTGATCGCGGTCCCCGCCCTGCGGCTTGCGCGCCAGGTTGTCCTTGAAGCCTTCCAGCCATTCGCGGGTCGCTTCCTCGCCGTTGTGGGCGATACGCGAGGCGATCAATGCCACGTTGTAGGGGTGATCACCGGCACGCGAACAGACACGGCCCTTGAGGCTCGGGTCCGCCAGGTCGTCATAGCTTGCGACCTGACCGGCCTCGAGGCGCTCGACGCTGGTGTAGAGCACGCGGGCACGGGTGGTGATACCGAACCACTGGTTGTCAGGACCGTGATACTGCTCGGGCAGGTTGGCTTCGATGACGTCGTCATTGACGCTCTTGACCAGCTCTTCGTCGACCAGCTCCTGCAGGCGACCGATATCCACCGTCAGCAGGACGTCAGCCGGCGTGTTGCGACCCTCACGCTTGAGACGCTCGGCCAGACCCTGCTTGGCGAATACCACGTTGACCTTGACGCCGGTCTCCTCGGTGAACTCCTTGAGGAACGGCTCGATCAGATAGGCCTGACGATAGGAGTAGACGTTCACCTCTTCCTGGGCTTGCGCCGGCATGGCCGTGACAGCCGTCACGCCGACCAGCGCACTCAACAACAGCTTGCGAGCGGAGGATGCAGAAATCATGGATACAGCAGTCATCGAATACCCCTGTTCAAGGTGTCCTGTCCTGACGAGGACTGCCATGAGCAGACCTGCAGGCCAGTAAAAGCGGAACCATTGTGTCAATGCGAATCATTCTAATCACAAAGCCCTGACACCTGCAACGTGAGTGCAACGCTGATTTGCAGATAATGCAATCCGGCTAAGGTAGGCGAGTTCCGGGAGGCAAGCCCAGCGGGCGACGCCACTGCCGCCTGGCATGCACAGGAAGGCTTCACGCCAGTCGGCCGTCCTCCCCCACCGCAGGCAACAGGGGCCTGGCATGGGCGATGGCCTGCTCAAGCGGCATCCCCTGCTGCCAGACATCGGCGAGTGCGTGGCGGAAGGCAGCGGCCCGGGCGGGCAGGCCGCGCTGCTCGACATCGGCGGCGCGCTGCATCACACGTTGCGCGAAGGCGTCTCGATCCACCTCCAGCTCAAGATTGTCGACGCTGACATGAAACGGCTTGCCCACCGCCCGGTGAAACAGCAGCTCCAGCGCTTGCGGCGCGACCTCGACACTCTCGAAGGCGCGCTGCTGCTCGGCGTCGCGGCCATCCGGTGCATACCAGTAGCCGTAATCTTCCTCGAGCCGCCGTCTGGCGCCTGCGATGCACCAATGACTGATCTCATGCAGCGCGCTGGAAAAGAAGCCACGTGCCAGATAGATGCGGTGATAGCCAAGCTCTGATTCCGGGACATGCCTGCCTTCCCCCTGCATGCCGGCCGGAAGATACAGCGGCTCTTCAGGATCACAGCGCAGCAAGGTGTTGAAGGTGTCGCCGAACAGGCCGTCGAACAACGCCATCAAGGTGGCGAGGTCATGCGCACGACGGGGGCTCCCGCAGGCGGAATCAGAGCAATGGACGGCAGGTAGGGACTCATGGGACGACACGGCAATTCTCGGCAAGCGCTGGCAGTGTGTGGGCATTCGATGGCGGCAGGAAAACCTGCTCTGTCGGATGGCTCATTGTACGTGGCTAGCGTATAGCGCGTCATTTCAGCTGACAGTGTCGCTCACAGCCGTGATAATTCATCAGCTTGCGTTCATGAAACCTGCTTATCTGCTAGGATGGCGCGCCAAGCAAGAATGATTCTCGATTACTAGCAGGAGCCTGCCGTGCCCCCCGCCGATTCATCCACCCCCTCCAAGCCTCAGACGGCCCCCGGTTCTCCGCCTCCGCCACTGATTCCCCGCGTCAGAGCGGAAACCTCACGCCTGCTGACCCTGGCGCTGCCGATCTGTGGCGCGCAGCTGGCACAGGCAGGCATGAGTGCCGTGGACGTGTTGATGACGGGACGTTCCTCGGCCACGGACCTGGCAGCCGTGTCGGTGGGCTCAAGCCTGTGGGTGCCTCTGCTGCTGCTGATGGCGGGTACCCTGATGGGTCTGACGCCGGTGGTCGCGCAATTGATGGGGGGCAATCGCAGCGGTGAGGTGCGTGGTAACGTGCATCAATCGCTGTGGATCTCGCTGGTGCTCGGCAGCCTGTCCGGGCTTGCGCTGTGGTATCTGGCCGCGCCGATCTTCACCCTGATGGAGGTGCCTGAGGCCGTGGCCGAGCAGGCGACCCTCTACCTGATGGCCATCGCCTGGGGCATGCCGGGTGCCGCCTTCTATCAGGTCCTGCGCGCCTACTCGGACGGCATGAACCATACCCGCCCGGCACTGATCATCAGCCTGATCGGCCTGATATCGAACATCCCGCTCAACTACGTGCTGATCTACGGGTCTGCGGGCGTGGATGACCTGCTGGGGATCACCCTGCCGGGACTGTTGGGCGACATCCCCGCCATGGGCGCCGCCGGCTGCGGTATCGCCACCGGCCTGGCGATGTGGATCATGTGCCTGAGCATGTTCGCCTACACGCGTTACAGCAGCGCGTATCGCGCCGTGGCGCTGTGGTGCCAGCCCAGCGCCCCCCACTTCAAGCAGATGGGCGAACTGCTCAAGGTCGGCCTGCCGATCGGGATAGCGATCTTCTTCGAGGTCACGCTGTTCACGGTCATCGCCCTGTTCGTGGCCAGCTTCGGCGAGATCAAGGTCGCGGCGCACCAGGTCGCGCTCAACTTCACCTCGCTGCTGTTCATGCTGCCGCTGTCGATGGCGATGGCCCTGACCGTGCGCGTCGGCCACACCATCGGCCGTGGCGACATGCGCGAAGCACGTTTCGTGGCCTGGAATGGCGTGGCCTTCTCGCTGGTGGTGGCGCTGGTGAATGACATCGTGATCTGGGTACTGGCCGAGCCGGCCGTGGCGCTCTACACCAGCAACCTCAAGGTCCAGGCCCTGGCCATGTCGCTGATTACCCTGGCGATGCTCTATCAGGTCTCGGATTCCCTGCAGGTCGCCATGGCAGGCGCACTGCGCGGCTTCAAGGACACGCGCATCATCATGCTGATCACCATGTTCGCCTACTGGGTGGTCGGGCTGGGAGGCGGACACCTGCTGGGCGTCGGCAGTGAGGCCTTCCCGATCTCGCCCTGGTCCATCGAGCAGATGGGCGTCTATGGCTACTGGATCGGCATGGTGGCCGGTCTGACCGTGGCGGCGCTGCTGCTCGGTTGGCGCCTGTGGATCATCGCGCGCCGTGGCGTGCGTGACGAGGCATTGGCGAGCCAGTGACGCCTGGCGGATAGCGCCTGCATCTCAGCCTGCATCCCAACAGGAAGCACGGCCTGGATACTGGGCTGACAGCTGCCTGAGTCGCCTTGATGAGCAAGCCCCGCGACACCCGACAGGGTGACGCGGGGCTTTTGCGTTTAAACACGAAAAAGCTGATAGACGGTCATTTCGTCCAAGGAGGGGTTACCGTCAGGGCTCTGGCTGTGCTAATGGTTATTCAAGGCAGTGCTCTCTCGCTGACGACACACATGGCAGAAGCGAGAGAACGCACCAGCACACGCCGAGGACGATCGACAAGCTGCTGAGGAGGGTTCGTCATGGGCGTACCAGTATCTTCCCCCCGCTCCGCCAAGGTCATCGACCTGAGTGTCATGCGTGACAGGATGCGTGCACGACGTCGTATTCTCCGGCTGGCGCCGGAACACGACGGGTTGGAAATGCTCTATCAGCTCGACAGCGATCCGGACAGCTATTACAGCATTCCGGTACTGGCCTGGGGGCTGCGCGAGGATGGTGAAGTCGTCGGCATGGTGCCGTGGATGGAGGGGCTGATGCCCTGCCACGAGCTGGAAGACCCCCAGCAGGGGCATTTCGTCGGCTATCGCGACCCGGAAACCGACGAAGTCTTCATGCTGGCGCCTGACCACAAGGTGTTCGAGCTCGAACATGCCGCGGCCTATTACGACTATGAAGTCTCGGACAAGACGACGCTGCTGCAGCAACTGCCGGACACGCTGGGTACCCATGCGCTGTGCATGACCAACGGCGAGACACAGTGGCAGCTCAAGCAGGTCTTCGGCTGGCGTCTCTACAGCGATGGCAACATCGAGGCCTTGCTGGTCGATGAGGCTCGCGTCACCCAGACACCCGTGCTGGCCGGCGACGACTGCCTGTACCCGGGGCGCAGCCGGCATGATGTGGTCTATTTCTTCCAGCGCGCCATCGCCAATCAGATTCGCGAGCAGGACCCGGCGACGCTGGAGGCTCTCGCGCTGATGATGACCGGCGAGAGCGACCAGGTCTGCGTCGAGGTCCATGACCGCGAAGCCTGAGGACCAGTCATGGCCAGCGACTCAGCGGCTGCGGATGGCGCTCAACTGATGCGGATGTAATACAGGAACTGTTCCGGCGTCTCGTGGCTCAGCTCCAGGGTGTGGCCGAGAAAGGCGCAGAACTTGGGCACATCACGGGTGGTGGCAGGGTCGGTCGCCACCACCCGCAACAGATCACCCGAGGCAAGCTCACGCACCTTGTTGTGCAGCATCATGATGGGTTCCGGGCAATACAGGCCACTGGTTTCCAGTTCGGCATCGGCCTCGGGCAATGTGATATCGGTCATCGAAGACTCCTGACAATCCTGCCGCCCTGGCTGGCGGCACGTACAAAAAAGGGGAGACAGGCATGATCAAGGTTCTGATCGAACGGCATATCATGCCGGGACTGGAACAGGATTACGAACAGGCCTCGCGTGAAGTCGTACGCGAGGCCACGCATGTCCCGGGCTTCATCTCAGGCGAGAATCTGATGGAAACCGGCCGCGCGGGTCACCGCATCCTGATCACCTCATGGCGCGATGCACGAGCATGGCAGGAATGGTCGGTCAGTCCGGCCAGAGATCGCATGATGGCGCGCCTGGCGCCCATGCTATCCCAACCGGAGCGGATAATCCTGCTGGAGCATACCTGAGCGCACCTCTCCGGCGAGCGAAGGTATCAGACGCCCCCATACAAGAACCCCACGGCCTGTACTGGCCGTGGGGTTCTTGTATGGGGCATGTGCCACTCGTGCATGCTGATTGAGCAACAGCCAATCAGTGCGTGATGCGCACGTGCACAGTGACCTCTTCACGGTCGTGATACAGATGACGACAGCGAATCTCGGCACCGACGTTGGAGCGCTCGAGACTGGCGGCCAGATAGTCAAGGCAGCGAGAGACTTCCTTCCAGCGCTGCTTCATCGGCAGCTTGAGGTTGAAGACGGCCTCGTTGCACCAGCGCTTCTTCAGCCAGCGCTCGACCATCTCGGTCACACGAATCGGCTTGTCGACGATATCGCAGACCAGCCAATCCAGGCGCAGCGGCGGCTCCCAGGTGAAGCCGTCTTCCTTGAGATGCTCGACCTGTCCTGTCGCCATCAGGTCCTTGTTCATCGGACCATTGTCGATCGCGAACACGAACATGCCCTTCTCGACCAGCTGGAAGGTCCAGCCACCCGGGGCGGCACCGAGGTCCGCTGCCTGCATGCCAGTGGCGATGCGACGCTCCCACTGATCGCGCGGCACGAATTCGTGCCACGCCTCTTCCAGCTTGAGCGTGGAGCGGCTGGGCGCACGACTCGGCGAACGCAGGTGACGAATGCCATTGGCATACTCGCTGCGGTTGCCCGGGAAGCTCATGCCCAGCTGGACTTCATCGCCATCCGTCCAGAAGACATGCAACGCCCGACCACCGGCCTTGCGGCGCAGGGCACCCCGCTTCTTGAGCGCGGACTCCAGCGGGCGACCGACGGCCTTGCCCAGCCCCGACAGTGCCTTGCCATCATTGGTATCCGGCATCTCGTGGCGGATCTCCTCGAAGCTCCAGCCGGCGTCGACCACCTGCTGCAGAATCGGCGAGACACGATTCTCCCGCGACATGCCGACCAGCGGCTCCAGCGCCACCAGGGTCTGACGAGCGAAGACCAACGCCTGTAGCGGCATGTCACGATGCAGGGCATTGGCGGGCTCATCACCCGTCACCACATAACGCACGAAGCCACTGTCGCGTGCCGCAATCGGATAACCCGGCGTGCCGATATACGCCGCTTTCTCGCTGACTTCTGCGGCCAGGTCAGCCTCGAAGCCAGGGCGGCAATACAGCAACAGTTCTTGAGGTTGCATCATCATCTCCAATACAGAAGGCTGGGGAGTCTAGCCTCTCGCCTCTGCCTTCTACAAGCGTGCATGTACGTGATGGGGCTGTGACAACGCTCAGGCCGTCGTCATGGGCGCAGCAGACGCCTCACGAAGCGCGTACGTCTCTTGCTTTGCGCAACTTTTCTCACCACAAAGAGAACCGCCCCTGCAGCAAGGCTACAGGGGCGGTTCGGGATAAGTGCC